>JBEKFT010000011.1:0-10918 GCA_050013175.1 Verrucomicrobiota bacterium | reverse complement strand
CGACAACGACCAGGACAGCAACAAAGTATTCGGGCAACAATACGCAGGCATTCACCGAATACGTGACGCTCACCTACGATGATGCAACCTTGACCACGACGGACGGGACGCACACCAACTTTCAATTGAGCGGGATACTGGCAGACATGTATTCGGAGAACGTCAGGACCGCAAAGACCACCGAATCGGTTACGCTGCACGGCGCCGGCACCGGGACGATCCAGGGGAAAACCAATATCATTTTGAAGGGCACCATTACCGCAACATTGTCCGGGATCCTGGAAGTCTGACGCGAAAGATTTTCACGCGCGTCCATCCGGGCCAAGGCGAGCGCAGTCAGGAGCGCGGCTGTCTGCGAAGCAACCCGCCGCGGCAGGTTCGAAATCTGACACCCTGGGAGAAAACGATGAAGTTCCATCGACAGAAATGGGCCATTTTGTTTGCGCTGTTGGTCGGATTGCATGCCGCACCCGCGCAGCAGTTGCGTTATGTGCAACTCACAACGGCGAATGGCGTGCTGGAAGGCGTGGTCAGCCCGGACGGGAAGGTGCGCACGTTCAAGGGTATTCCGTATGCCGCGCCGCCGGTCGGCCCGTTGCGCTGGAAGGCGCCGCAGCCGGCCCCATCCTGGACCGGAGTCCGAAAAGCCGTCGATTTTGGGCCGCGCAGCATGCAGGGTCGCATCTTCGATGACATGATTTTCCATGACGAAGGCCCGAGCGAAGACTGCCTGTATCTCAACATGTGGATGCCGGCCAATCCTCCTCAGTCAAAGCTGCCGGTAATGGTATGGATCCATGGCGGAGGCTTCGTCGCAGGCTCCTCCTCCGAACCGCGCCAGGACGCGGGGAACCTGTCGAAGAAGGGCGTGATGGTGGTCAGCTTCAACTACCGGTTGGGGGTGTTCGGGTTCTTTGCGCATCCTGGGCTCACCCAGGAGTCGGGACACAACGCGTCGGGCAACTACGGCCTTCTGGACCAGGTCGCCGCACTCGAATGGATCCAGAAGAACATCGCCACGTTCGGCGGCGATCCCGACAATGTCACGATCTTCGGAGAATCGGCCGGTTCGCTCTCGGTCAGCGCACTCATGGCGTCGCCCCTGGCGCGCGGCCTCTTCCATCGCGCCATCGGCGAGAGCGGCGCTTTTTTTGGCACCACCTTGCCCTTGAAGTCGCGTGTCGAAGCCGAAAAGGCGGGTGTGAAATTCGCGGAGTCGGCGTTTGGAACGGCCTCCCTCGAGGCGCTGCGGGCCCTGCCCGCGCAAAAAGTGCTCGATGCGGCGCTCAAAAAGCCGCGACAGGATTTCTCGCCGGACATTGACGGCTACTTCCTGCCGACGGACTGTGGTTCCATCTACGCCTCCGGGAAGCAGAGCCACATCCCGCTTCTGGCCGGATGGAATAAAGACGAAGGAAGCTTCCGGTCCTTCTTTGCCAGGGACAAGCCGACCGTCGAGAACTATGTCGCGCGCGCCAAGACCCGGTTCGGCAGCAACGCGGAGGCTTTTCTGAAGGTCTATCCAGCGACGACGGATGCCCAGGCAAAGCGGGCGGCGCAGGATTTCGCCGGGGATCAGTTCATCGCGCACTCCACCTGGAAATGGCTCGAAATGCAGCTCAAGACCGGCGAGTCTCCGGTGTTCCGGTACGAGTTCGATCAGACTCTTCCACTGCCCGCGAACGCGAAGCCGGGCACGGAGCCGACGGCGCCGCACTCCTCCGAAATCGAGTTCGTATTCCGGGTGCTCTCCTCGAAGAATCTGCCATGGCGGCCGGAGGACCGCGAGGTGTCGGAACTCATGTCCTCCTACTGGGCCAATTTCGCAAAGACAGGCAATCCGAACGGCCCGGATCTGCCGCAATGGCCGGCTTACGACAGCCAGGGCGGTTACCAGGTGATGCATCTCGGGGCCAACCCTGGCTCCGCTCCAGACGAGCACCGCGGCCGGTATGTGTTTCTCGATCGCATCCTTTCGCAAGGCAAGACCCAAAACGCGGCGCCGGCCAAGTAGGAACGCGATCGCATTCGGGGCGATTTCAGATACCGGGGTGGCGACGGCTCGTCGCCAGGTCCGCTGGAGTTTTCGGCAGCTCACTGGGGACGGCCTCTTGAATTCCTGCAATCTGAATGGGGACGAGGCCGTTCCACCCCAATCCGAACGCGCCTTGACTCTTTCCGTCGCTGACTCATGCTGCTGGGCGGCCGCGTTGCGCCGCGCAAGGCACCGGCTGTTGGACCGGTTTGAAAACGCTGCACCGATACCTGCTTCGACAAGTCGTCGCCTCCCTGGTGATGACGGTGGTGGTGTGCACCCTGGTGCTGCTTCTGGGGAGCGTGTTGCGGGAACTGCTGCCATTGCTCGTCAGCCACCAGGCCACCTTCGGCCTGTTCGCACAGGCGGTGGCTCTGCTCATTCCCTTCGTGGGTGCGTTCGCCCTGCCGATAGGCATGCTCACGGCCACCCTGCTGGTCTTCGGCCGGTTCAGCGCCGACCAGGAATTGACGGCCGCGCGCGCCAGCGGCATCAGCCTGCTGTCGCTCATCATGCCGGTCCTGGTCCTGAGCCTGGCGCTCTGCGCCCTGAGCGCCGCCGTGAACCTGGACATCGCGCCCCGATGCCGTGTCGCCTACAACAACCTGCGCGTCAATCTCAGGGCGGTGATGCTATCCAACATCCGTCTGCCGGAAGGCCAGCCCATCGACGATTTTCCGGGTTACATCATTTACGCGGGCAGAAACCGGAACCAGAACCTGCAGGACGTGCTGCTGTTTCAGCTCAGCAAGGATGAAACCAACATCGAAATGACCGTTCGCGCCCCGCGCGGCCGCATTGAACTGGACGCTCCCAACCAAAAACTGATTCTGCATCTATACGACGCAACCATTGTCTATGTTTCCGGCGGCGTCGCGGGTATTTCCGGCGAAGCGACGTTCGAACTCAACCTGAGCGGCGTGGGGAAAAGCTCCGAAAAGCCCGGCATCAGCGACATGACTTTCCTCCAATTGCGCGATGAGATTCGGAATTTGGATCGCCGGATGAACCTGCCCTCCCCCAGGCTTCCGCCGCAGGCCTTGCGCGCCTTCAGGCGCAACTTGCAGCAGCAGCGCAACGACATCACGGAACCCATCCGGGTGCAAATCCACCGGCAGGTGGCATTTTCGTTCGCATGCTTCAGTTTCACCCTCGTGGGCATTCCGCTCGGGATACGCGTCCAACGGCGCGAAACCAATATCGGAGTGGCCATCGCCCTCGGTTTGGTGGCGGTTTACTACGCGCTCCTCATCGTCGCGAGTTCCCAGTCCAACCGGGCCGACCTGGCCCCGCACCTGTGGATGTGGGCGCCGAATTTCCTCTTTCAGGCGCTCGGCGCAGTGCTGCTCTGGCGCGCGAACCGGGGATTTTAACTGGAAGCAGCGCGGATGCGTTTTAAAACTTCCGCCGAAACACCTTGTGGATCGCCGCCTGGTCCACCGGTTTGACGATCAATTCATCGATGTTCACGTGCGGCGGCCGTCCGGCCACCCAGACTAGAATTTCCGCAATGTCTTCCGCCGTGAGCGGTTTCACGCCCTCGTAAACACTCCTGGCGCGGGTGGCATCGCCCTTGAATCGCACCAGGGAAAACTCCGTTTCCGCGAGCCCGGGGTCCACGGTGCCGACGCGGATGCCGGTGCCGTTCAACTCGAGGCGCAGCGCGCGGGTGATCTGCAATTCGCCGGCCTTCGCCGCGCAATACGCGGCGCCGCCCTCATACGCGTTGTGGCCGGCGACCGATCCAATGTTGAGGATGCTGCCGCCGGCGTCATGAGGGATGAGCGGCAGCACCGCACGGGTCATGCGAAGGATGCCCAACACGTTGCTCTGGAACATCGCCTCCCAGTCCTCATCCTTGCCGGACGCGACGGGGTCCAACCCGTGCGCGCCGCCGGCGTTGTTGATCAGAACGTCCACACGATCGGTCTGCCTGCAGGCCCAATCCACGAACTCCTTCACGCTGGCGGTGGTGGCGACATCCAGGGAATGAACCTCCGCGGCGGGGGCGCCCGCCGCCCGCGCCGCGGCGGCAACCTCTTTCAAGCGGTCCACGCGGCGGGCGCCGAGCAAAAGCCTCGATCCCTCCCCGCCAAAAGCCCGCGCCGCCGCCGCGCCGAATCCGCTCGACGCGCCGGTGATCATGATCCATTTATTTTTGAGTCGCGCGTTCATATTCAATTCAACATTCTCTCCCGCCGGAATCCCGCGTCCGGTGTCCGCTGCAGAACGATGGTCTCATTCGAGTGCCACGGTCGTTCCTTTTTGTCGAGGGTCAAGACGCGAGGCAGCAGTTGGATTTCGTGGCCGAACAGTTCGAAAACAATCGTGCCGGGCAGAGACGTGGTGTCCGTGAAAATGCATTTGCCGAAAGGCACATCCCAGGGCACGGGCCGCGGTTCGTCGAACGCAACCGGCCCGGGGATGCCGCCCGCCGGCAGCGCCTGTCCTTGAAAGGCAATCAAGACGTTGGTGATCGTCAATCCCGGCTGGTCGATCAGAATGGCAGGCGCGCCGGACAAATCATTTGTGAAAACGACCCTCCACGGTCCTTGCCGCGTGCGGCGATGCTCGATCCCGCCGTAAGCGACGATGTAAACGACCAGGGCGATGCCAAAGGCCGCCGCAACGTGTTTCAGAATTCCATCGGGCTTCATTCCGCGACTGCCGGTTCGGAAAAGGTCACGGGTTCGGCCGGGAAATTCTCGGCCGGAAAACCAGCCTGTTTTGAGGATTACAAGTCGCCGTCGTGCCCGCCCGGCGGCCGCGAAAAGTATTCATCCTTCACCCAAACAAATAGCGCCGGTCCGAAGCAGATCAGCACGCCGACCGGGACGGCCAGAAAGCCCCAAATGTTCGTGTCAACGGAATCGATCATGTGTATTTTACAGTGCCTTGAAAAACTGGTGGAGCCGAGGGGATTCGAACCCCTGACCTACTGATTGCGAACCAGTCGCTCTACCAACTGAGCTACGACCCCGACCAACGGCCGTGAAGATTAACCGCCGGCCGCAAAATCGCAAGACCCGTTTTGAGAGATTGGCGATTTCAGGGCCAATTCATGACGGGATGGCGACGGCTCTTCCCCGGGAGCGCTGTCATTCCTCCAACCTCGCTGCAGACGGGCCTCATGACGGGGTGGCGACGGCTCGTCGCCAGGAGCACTGTATTTTCCCCAACCTCGCTGGGGACGGGCCGTCCCCGCCCCGTCATTGCCAGTCCGCCAATTCACATTGGCGGCTGCAAGATTTCGTGGAGCGATCGCTCGAGCAGGGCCTTCTCGCGCGGGCCGAAGGAAAGCTTCGCCGCCTCCGCCCGGCCGGCGGGCGTCATTTTATTCCAGGATTTCTGCAAGGCGCCGATGACTTTGTCCTCGCCCGTTTTGGCGGCGAGATCGGCCAGTTGATGTTCGAGGAAGACGAGGCACAGGGCGTCCTCCAGGATCCGGCCTTCCGGATCGCCGGGAAAATCCTTTTTCAAGTTCAGGTTTTGCACCCGGTGAACGATGGGGTCCGGGTAACCGACCTCCCTCAGAATCTCGCCCGCCTTCTGCGCGTGGAACTGTTTGAGCGCCTCGCGCCAGCGCAGATAGCCGGCGCGCGTCATGGGGTAGGAATCGCGCGGAATCTTCCAACGGCAGAGGTGCTGCGAACGCGCCGCCAGCCGGAGTTCCTCGGAGGCGTCCGGACAGAGTTTCAACACCCAATCGGTCAGCCGCCGGGCGTAAAGGGCCTCGCGCGGGTGCGCTACTCCGTGGACGACCTCCACACACGGATCGCGGGAATTCTCCTCGTCGAAGCGCCGGATGGCCGCCGCAAACCACCCGGGATTCGCGCATGGGAAATCTGCATTCACGCTCTGGTCTTATGGTAAAAGTGGGTTATGATGACAAGCATCATCCCGGATCACCGGGATTGCAAGCGACCGAATCATGAACGCCTCCACTTCGAACGGACCGCTCCCGCCGGAGGAGTTTCAGCGGCACCTTTCGGATTTTGTCCGCCAGCATTTTCAGAGCGCAGAGACGGCGTCCCCCTCGACCCAGGCCGGCGTCGAACCGCCGCCACCGGGGGTTGAAACAAAGCCCGGCGGCTTCGAGTTCAAGCTCAAGCCCCGCGAGGTGAAGGAATACCTCGAC
The DNA here is from genome assembly GCA_050013175.1 of Verrucomicrobiota bacterium. Lineage (GTDB taxonomy): Bacteria > Verrucomicrobiota > Verrucomicrobiia > Limisphaerales > BOG-1460 > BOG-1460. Next base: position 4,745 of record JBEKFT010000011.1, on the reverse strand, counting down.
CGTTTTGTGATCCGGCAGGACGAGGCCAAGAAGGTCTTGAGCGTGGCCCTGTGCGACCATTACCACCACGTGCGCCTGGCCCTCGAGGGCGCGGAAAACCCGAACTACGCCAAACAAAACATCATTCTTGTCGGCCCCACCGGCGTCGGCAAAACCTATCTCATCCGCAGCGTCGCGGATTTGATCGGCGTGCCCTTCGTCAAAGCCGACGCCACCAAATTCTCGGAGACGGGCTATGTCGGCGGCGACGTCGAAGACATGGTGCGCGATCTGGTCCGCCTTGCGGATGGCGACGTCGCCCGCGCCCAGTACGGAATCATTTACATCGATGAGATCGACAAAATCGCCGGGGCCGGCAACCTGGCCGGGCGCGACGTCAGCGGGCGCGGCGTCCAGACAAACCTGCTGAAGCTGATGGAGGAAACCGAGGTGCCGGTGCGATCGCCGACGGACATCGCGGGCCAGATCCAGGCCATGATGGAATCGCAGCGGGGGCGCAAATCGCCGGGCACGATCAACACGAAACACATTCTGTTCATTGTCAGCGGGGCGTTTGACGGCCTTGAAAAAATCACCCGCAAACGGCTGCGCGACGCCACCATCGGGTTCGCCGCCCGGGAACAACCGCCCGAAACTTCCGAAGAAGTGCTCGCCGCGGCGCAAACCCGGGACTTCATCGAGTTCGGATTCGAGCCGGAGTTCATCGGCCGGCTGCCCGTGCGCGTCGTCTGCCACTCGCTGAACGCCGACGACCTTTTCCTGATTCTGAAGAATTCCGAGGGCAGCATCATCCGCCAGTACGAAGAGGATTTTGCGGCCTACGGGATCGAGGTGCTCTTTTCCGACGAAGGCATGCGGCGCATTGCCGAGCAGGCAGGCGACGAGCAAACCGGCGCGCGCGGCCTGATGACGGTGTGCGAGCGCCTCTTTCGCGACCACAAATTCGAGTTGCCCTCCAGCACGGTGAAGCGGTTTGTCGTCACCGGCGACCTGGTGAAGAATCCGGCGGCGGGGCTCAAGGAAATCCTGGTTGATCCGGGCCTGGAAGAGCGCCAGGTCGCGCGCCAACTGGTCCAGGAATTTGCCCGCCGGTTCCAGGAATCCCACGGAATCAACCTCCGGTTCACCGAGGCCGCCACGGACCTGCTGGTGGACGAAGCGCTCGCGAAATCACAACCCGTGCGCGACCTGTGCGCGACGCGGTTCAAGGATTTTCAGTTCGGCCTCAAGTTGATCACCCGGAATTCCGGTCCGCAGGAATTCGTGATCGACCGTGACGCCGTGGACGCGCCGGACAAGGTGCTGAGCGAGTGGGTGGTGGCGAGCTACCGGAAAACGGCGTAGCCGGGTTCGGGAGAAAACATCCAACAACCAACATCCAACACCGAACATCCAATGAGCACGGCAGCGTGCTTCCGACAATGGATGTTGGTTGTTGGATGTTCGATTTTTCGTCACCTCTTCCCGATCATCCTGACCTTCGCGTCCGGACCCAGGCCGGCGACAAAGACGAACACGTCCCGTCGCAGGCAGAACGCCACGTCCTCCTGCAATTCGGGACGACCCAGCAATCGCCGCCCGTTGCGGGACTGGGATGCCGCTTGCGGCAATTCGCTTTGCGCCTGCCGGAACAGACGCCGGGCCATGAGAGCCGAATCGGAAACGTCGCCGGCGGCGAAGTCCTGCCATACCAGGTCACAAAGCGCACCGGAGGCCAATGCGTCCTCGTAAGCCGCCTGTTCCAAGGTTCCACTGCAAACGATCAGCAGGTTTTGCGGGCGGTCCTGCGCGATTTTGTCCGCGGTGGCCTTCAGGTTGAGAAACGAGCCGATCAGAACCTCGCGAGCATGAGCGCAAGCGCGCAGGGCCCGGGTCCCGTTTGTAGTCGTCATCACGATGGTTTTGCCGGAAACCGCCTCCCGCGTGAACTCGTGCGGGGAATTGCCCAGGTCAAAGTCCTGGCCTCCGGTGAGCCCGGCGCGGATCCGGACGCCGTCGCGTTCGCCCGCGAGCAGCACCCCGGGATCCTGCCGACGGAGGGCCAGCGCCTCCGGAATCTCGGCTACAGGAATGATCGCCGAAGCGCCATTCGCCAAGGCCGCCACCATGGAACTCGTGGCGCGAAAGACGTCGAAGACCACGCATAAGGTATCGTCGAGATTGCGCCGCGAAAGCGCCGCGAAATCAGCCGGAGTAAAGAGCACATCGAGGGTTTTCATTGGATGACGAGCGGCCGCCGCGGATTCGTGCGCATGTAGTGAAACAGGTATTGCTGCGCGTAGCCGGCGTTCGGACCGAAGTGAGTTTCGGAGAATCTCCTTAACCGCGCCGCCTTCACGCGGCGTTTCGGGAAGTAAAGCCCCTGCAATGCCTTCACGACCCAGACATCCACGGGAAACGCCGATGGAAACCCATGGGCGAACAGCAGGACGCAATCGGCGATTTTCCTTCCCACTCCGGGCAGTTTCATCAGCTCCCCGCGCGCCGCTTCCAGCGTCAACCCGCGCAGGCGCTCGATATCGACTTCGCCTGCCGCCACCCGCCGGGCCGTGGCCAGGAGATAAGGCGCGCGAAAACCCATCTTACACGCCCGCAACCCGGATTCCGACGCGCGGGAGAGGCGTTCCGCCGACGGGAACGCGCGGGCGGGCGGGCCGCCGGGCCGTCCGGGGATCGGCTCGCCGAATTGTTCGCAGAGCAATGCGACGATCTGCCGGATCTGCACGATCTGTTTCGTGGAGGAGAGAATGAAGGACGCCAGGCATTCCCAGGGTTCCTGGCGCAACAGGCGCAGTCCCCGGCATGAATCCACCGCCGCCCGCATCGGTTCATCGTCCGGAAACGTCTCGAGCACCGCGCCGAGGTCCAGATCGGTTTGAAGGTAATCCCTCAACCAGTTCCAGTCGGCGACCGGTTCGGCGGTCTCGGCCGTGATCGAACCTCGCTCCGAACTCAGCCGCAACCAGCGTTTGCCGATCACGCCGGTCCAGCAACGATCCTGAAGTTCCCATCGAAAGACCTGACCGGAAGTGAGCGTCGCGGCCAGATCATAGTCGAGGGCCGGGAAGGTGCGGGCGCGCGGCGGCGCGGCGCACTCATTTGAGGTTGCGGCATTCAAAGAGTTGGAGGGTATGGAAGACACGGCCACGATAGAGGACATCATACAAACCCAGATCGGTCACGGAATCGAACTCCTTCGAGAGCACGGGAGGGGCCGGCGCGGGTTCCGGCGGGTGGCGGAGCAGGTTGGTTTGGCCGGCCAGCCACCTGCGAACCCAATCGTGCACCAGCGGAGGTCCGGAAATCTCGCGCACGAAGAGGGCGTTCTGCCCGGTGCGCTGCTCCCGATAACCCGGCCAGAAATAGTACTGGTTGAGCGGAACATCGGAAGAAAGAAAGAAAACGAGCGGATGCTCGGCCACGTCCACCTTGGCTTCCGGCAGATAGAAACTCAGGAGGCCGGTGATGCCGTAATGGGCGCCGATGATGAAAACCGGCTTGCCTTCCCCGAGCAACTTTTCCCTCGCCTCGTTTACCATCCCGGCCATGGCCCGGTAACCTCGCGCCCGGGTCAAGGGATCGGGTTTGGGGGGCAAGGGCCGGCCGGCGACTTTCTGGACCAGGTCGGTGTCGTGCAACAGCGCCACCACGGCAAACCCGATGACGAGCCCGCCGATGAGCCATCCCTTGATGGCACGGCTGCCCAGCCGCCATCGCGTGTCCCAGTAAATGGTCATCAGGCAGAAGAGGGGCAGCACGGAAGGCGCAATCCAGTTCGGCAGGACGCCCGAGTGGAACGTGTAGAGTCCATAGCATAAAAACAGCGGCGCGCCCATGCTGAACAGGAAGACCAACCGTGGATCGTTCCGGCTCCGCCGCCAGAAACAGATCGAGGCCCAGATGGCCGCCCCGAAGAAAACCGGATTCAGCAGCGCGGTCTCCTGGCCCATGAAGTCGAAGAGATAGCGCAGCGTCGGGTGCCAGGCCCGGTCGATGCTCGCATCCTCGGCGACATGGGTGACGGTAATCCACTGATGTTGTTGATTCCAGAGAATCACGGGCAGGGCGCAGGCCAGGTTGATGAGCAACGCGAGGTAGGGTCCGGGCCGCCGAAGCTGCGCGCGAGCCGGTTTCCACAGGGTGAAGAACACGATCCAGCAGAGCAGTTGAAACAGCTCCGTGTATTTGCTCAGGAAACCCAGCCCCATCCACAACCCCGTCCAGAGCCACCACCCGGTTCCAGCCTCCGGTTGCACGGCGCGCCACCCCGCCATCACCGCGGCGGTCCAGAATAGAACCGACAACGGATCGATCGTCATCAAGATGGACCCGAGCGCCATCAGGGGAGTCGCCGTGATGACGAGCAGCAGGAAAAAGCCGGCGCGCGCATTGACTTCACGCGCAAAGAAACGGAGCAACAAAAGGCCCAGGATGCTGGCGATGACCGGGGAAAAAAAGCGGACGCCAAATTCCGTATCGCCCCAAAGATGCGTGCCAAGAAACTGGGTATAGGCGATCAACGGCGGTTTGCTGTAATAGGAAAGCGCCAGGTGTTTCGACCAGGTCCACTGATACGCTTCATCCTCGGTCAGCTCGATGACACCGCTGGCAAGGTAACCGAGGCGGATGAGCAGCAGCACTCCGATCAGCACATATCCGAGCCGGAGCCAATGGGCGTCGATGGCAGTTTGAGGGTCTTGAGTTGTGAGTTCAGGAGTTCGCACCTCCACTTCGGCATTCGGCAT
>JBEKFT010000010.1:0-11262 GCA_050013175.1 Verrucomicrobiota bacterium | reverse complement strand
CAGGTTTGCTCTGTGCCACGGGTCTGCTGGCGCAGACACCAAGAGCCCAAGCTCCCGCCCCCAGCCCAGCCTGCACAGTGAAGCAGCGTGTCGGCCTCACGGATATCGAGATCGTTTATTCCCGGCCCGGCGTCAAAGGCCGGACGATCTTCTGCGGCCTTGTTCCTTATGACAAGGTATGGCGCACGGGCGCCAATGAAGCCACCCGCATCACGTTCAGCACCGCCGTCAAGTTCAATGGCGCCGACATCCCCGCCGGCACCTACGGACTATTTACCATTCCCGGCAAGAACCAGTGGACCGTCATCCTGAACAAAACCGCCTCGCAATGGGGGGCCTTTGACTATGATGAAAAGGCCGATCTGCTGCGGGTGAAGGCGACACCGGTGACACTTGCGGACCCCGTCGAAACGTTCACGATCGATATCAACGACCTCCGGGATGACTCGGCGACTCTCAACCTGATTTGGGAGAAGACCCGGGTCCCGGTGAAGCTGTCGCTTAAATAACCACCCATTGCCCCCATGAAACGCGCGATAGTCCGATACTCTCTGGCTGCGGTATCAGCTTTGGTTGTCGGCTCCGGAGTGTTTGCTCAAACGGCGCAACTCGAGTTCCCGGCGCCCAGCCCGGCCTGCACGCTCAAACAACGGATCGGCCTGACCGATGTCGACATCGTTTATTCCCGACCCGGGGCGAAGGGACGACAGATCTTCGGCGGTTTGGTTCCTTACGGGGAAGTGTGGCGCACGGGAGCGAACCAGGCCACCACGATCACCTTCAGCACCCCGGTCAGGCTCAACGGGGCCGATGTTCCCGCCGGCAAGTATGCTCTCTTTACGATTCCAGGCGAGGAGGCGTGGACCGTCATTCTAAACAAGAACGCCTCGCAATTCGGGGCGTTTCAGTACGATCCGAAAGCCGATCTGGTGCGGTTCAAGGCCGCTCCGGTGAAACTCGCCCAGCGCGTCGAAACATTCACGATCGAGTTCAATGACATCCGCGATGATTCGGCCCGGCTCGATCTGATCTGGGAACACACTGTTGTTCCCGTCAAGTTCGAAGTCGATCTGACAAGCCGGTTCGTGCCGCAAATCGAGGCGGCGATGGCGGCGCCCGGGGACAAAAAGCCGTATTATCAAGCGGCCATGTTTTACTATGACCACGGGCAGGACCTGCGCAAGGCCAGTCAGTGGATCGATGCCGCCATTGCCCAACGCGAGACCTATTATATCGTTCATCTCAAAGCCGAAATCCGCGCGAAATTGGGCGACAAGGCGGGCGCGATCGCAGCGGCGAAGCGCTCCTCCGAGTTGGCCGTCAAAGCCGAAGGGCCGAAGAGCGGCTACGTGAAGATGAACGACGACCTCATCGCCGCCCTGCAGTGACGCCGCCACCTGTCCCGGTTTGCCACCCCTCGCTCGTTCCGCGCGGGCTCCGGCGCCTGTTCCCCTGTCTCACCTGCGCCCTGGTAATCGCCGCCACTTCCCACGCCGCCGTGTCCGAGCCGGTCTCTTCGCCGGCGATTCTCCAGGAACTGTGCAGTTTTCAGGAGATGGGAAGTGTGCTCTACATTGCGGCCCATCCGGACGATGAAAACACCCAGTTGATCGCCTGCCTGGCGCGGGACCGGCATTATCGCACCGCCTATCTCTCCCTGACGCGAGGCGATGGGGGCCAAAATGTGCTCGGTCCCGAGTTCGGCGAGGAATTGGGGGTCATCCGCACACAGGAACTGCTCGCCGCACGGCGGATCGACGGCGGACGACAGTTTTTCAGCCGCGCCATCGATTTCGGCTTTTCCAAGGATTACCGCGAGACCCTCAGGATCTGGGACCGCCAGCAGGTGCTGTCCGATATCGTGCGTGTCATCCGCCGGTTCCGGCCGGACGTGATTGTCACCCGCTTCTCTCCGGAACCGGGCGGCACGCACGGCCATCACACCGCCTCCACGGTCCTGGCCCTCGAAGCCTTCAAAATCGCGGGCGATCCCAAGTCATTTCCCGAGCAACTCCGTGAGTTGACCCCTTGGCAACCCAAACGCATCCTCTGGAACGTCGGAGCGTTTCAGCGTGGCGGAGGCACTGACACCAATCTCCTGAGGATCGATATGGGTGTCAACGATCCGGTGACGGGAGAGTCATTCGGAGAGATTGCCGCGCACAGCCGGTCCATGCACAAAACGCAGGGATTCGGAAACTTCAGAGGATTCGCCGGCGGAGGAGCACGGACGGAATCCTTCCGGCTCCTCGACGGCGAACCCGCGAGCGGGGACATTCTCGACGGTGTGGACACCACCTGGGGCCGCGTGCCTGGCGGAAAAGAAATCGGGCGACTGACAGAAGAAATCATTTCACAGTTCAACCCGCAAGATCCTGCCGCCAGCGTGCCCGCGCTGCTGGAAATCCGAACCCGCCTGGCCGGCATCCCCGCTGACCCGGTGGTGGAGGAAAAGCGCGCGCAATTGGATCGGATACTGCAAGACTGCCTCGGACTTTCCGTGGAAACCGTGATTCCTCGCGCCGAGGCGGTGCCGGGCGAGACATTGAAACTGCGCGAGACCGCCCTCGTCCGATCGGGCGTTCCCGTCCGCTGGGTGGGGGTGCGTTACCCGTCCATCGGGCGTGAAGTTCGCGAAGAGATCGATTTGCAGCCGGGCAAGGAGGCGACGCGCGATGCGATGGAAAAATTGCCCGCAGAGACGCCGTTGACCCAGCCTTACTGGCTCCGGGAGGAGCATTCCACGGGCATGTTCCGGGTGGAGGACGCTTCGCTCATCGGACAGCCGGAGAACCGGCCTGCATTTCCCGTCGAATGCGTCTTCGAGGTGGGTGGCCAGACCCTCGTTGTTCCGGGCGAGCCCGTGCAGATTTCGACCGATCCCGCGAGGGGCGAACTGCGCCGAAGATTGGATGTCATCGCCCCTGTTTCACTCAAATTCGCGTCCGACGTCAGGCTTTTCGCGCCGCGCTCGTCCCGCCGGGTCGAACTCGAAGTCGCCGCCTGGCGCGACGGCGTCGCCGGAACATTGCAATTGCACGTTCCCATCGGCTGGAAAGTCAAACCCGCCCGGCAGTCATTCCGTCTCACGTCAGCCGGCGAGCGGAAGGAGTTTGAGTTCACGGTCACCGCCCCGCGTCAGCGCGGAGAGGCGGCAATTGCCGCACGGGCGGATGTCAATGGAGCGATTTACGGAAGCGAACGCGTTGAGATCCGATACAGTCATATCCCTCCGTTGCTGCTCCAGCCGCAGGCCCGCCTCAAGGCCGTATGCCTCAACCTGGCGATTCGCGGCCATCGAGTGGGCTATGTGGCGGGCGCCGGCGATCGTGTGGCCGAAAGCCTGGAAGAGATGGGGTATTCGGTCCTTTCGCTGGACGGCGCGGATCTCACGCCCGAGCGGTTGCGCGGTTTGGATGCCGTCGTGATCGGCATCCGCGCTTTCAATGTCCGCAAGGATCTCGCCCCGCACTTGCCCGAACTTTTCGCCTATGCCGGGGCGGGTGGCACGGTCATCGTCCAATACAACAACCCCAGCGGCCTGCAGACGAACCAGCTCGCGCCGTTCGACCTGAGGCTATCCCAGGAACGGGTGACGGATGAAACCGCGCCGGTGACGTTTCTCGCCCCGGATCATCCGGCGCTGACGACACCCAACAAAATCACGAGCGCCGATTTCGATGGCTGGGTGCAGGAGCGCGGGCTTTATTTCCCGGACCGCTGGGATGACCGCTTCATTGCCTTGATTGCGTGCAGTGATCCGGGCGAGGCTCCGCTCAGGGGCGGGCTGCTCGTCGCCCGCTGCGGCAAAGGCTGCTTCGTTTATACGAGCCTGTCCTGGTTTCGGCAGCTCCCGGCGGGCGTGCCCGGCGCCTACCGGCTATTCGCCAACCTCGTGTCGCTGGGCAGATGAACCCTCCCCGGGACCAGGCTGCCCGTGATCCTGCCGCGCCGCAAAACGACGAGGAGGCAACCGGGTTGCCGTTGCTCCGCTCCTGGAAGCGAGTTTACCTGTTTGTCGCCGGCTGGTTCCTCATTTGGGTGGGTCTGCTGGTTGCCCTGACCGTCCTCTTTTCATGAGCCCGCTCGATTTTGTTATCCTCATCGGCACCATGGCCGGGATCGCCGCCTATGGCATCTGGCGCACGCGCGGCTCGCGGAAACTGAGTCATTACATCAAGGGTGAACCGACCATGGGCTGGGCGACCATCGGCATCTCCGTCATGGCCACCCAGGCGAGCGCGATCACGTTCATCTCCACTCCGGGCCAGGGTTATGAGAGTGGGCTGGACTTTGTACAGAATTATTTCGGAATGCCGCTGGCGCTGATCGTGATCGCCGCGGTGTTTCTGCCGGTGTATCGGCGGCTGGACGTGTACACGGCTTACGAGTTTCTTGGCCGTCGTTTTGATGCCAAGACCCGTTTGCTCGGGGCGGGGTTGTTCCTCCTGCAGCGGGGTCTGGCGGCCGGCATCACGATCTACGCGCCCGCCATTATCCTCTCCACTATGCTCGGCTGGCGCCTCGACCTCACCATCCTCCTGAGTGGGTTCCTGGTCATCCTTTACACGGTCGCCGGCGGCAGCGAGGCGGTGAGCCTCACGCAAAAATACCAGATGGCGATCATCTCCGGAGGGATGGCCACCGCCTTCATCATCCTGCTGGCTAAACTTCCCGCGAACCTGGGCGATGCCCTGACCGTGGCGGGCGGTTTCAAGAAGCTGGAGGCGGTGAGCTTTTCCTTCGATGTCAACCGGCGCTACACGTTCTGGTCCGGCCTGCTCGGCGGCCTCTTCCTCTCGCTGTCGTACTTCGGCACCGATCAATCCCAGGTGCAGCGCTATCTTTCGGGCGCCTCCCTGCGCGCAAGCCGGCTGGGGCTCATGTTCAACGCCCTGCTCAAGATTCCGATGCAGTTCTTCATCCTGCTGCTCGGGGTGTTGGTCTTCGTCTTCTACCAGTTCGAACCGCAGCCCGTCTTTTTCAACCAGGCCGCCTGGAACTACGCGGTGAAACACGACCCCGACGGCAAGCTCCGTTCCCTCGAACAGGAGTCCTCTGCCATCCACGGGCAAAAGGCGCGCCTGATCCGCGCCTGGCTCGACGCCAGGCACGCCGGAGACCGCAAGGCGGAAGCCGACGCGCGGGCGGGGGCGCAGGCCGCCCTGGAACACAGCGAAGCGGTTCGCACGGAGGCAAAAGCTGCGGTGCTGGCCGCCAACCCGGGGACGAAGGGCAACGATGCCGACTACGTGTTCATCACGTTTGTGCTGGACCACCTGCCGCATGGGATCATCGGACTCCTGGTCGCCGCGTTCTTCGCGGCCGCGCTGTCGTCGAAAGCCGCGGAGTTGAACGCGCTCGGCTCGACGACCACCGTCGATTTCTACCGCCACCTGATCCGGCGCGAGGCGGACGACGCGCATTATGTTGCCGCGTCGAAGTGGTTCACGTTCCTGTGGGGCATGGTCGCGCTTGCCTTTGCCCTGTTCGCGAATCTGGCTGAAAACCTGATCCAGGCCGTGAACATCGTGGGGTCCATCTTCTACGGCGTGGTGCTCGCCCTGTTCCTGACCGCCTTTTTCGTGAAGCGGGTTGGCGGCACCGCTGTTTTCTGGGCGGCGCTCGCGTCCCAGGCGATGGTCATTGCCCTCTATTTTTCCCTGAACATCAGTTATCTCTGGTACAACCTCATCGGCTGCGCCGCCTGCGTGTTGCTCAGCCTCCTCATCCAGGCCTGGCTCGGCCCGAACCCCGGGCCAGCCGCGCCGGCGCCGTTCCGGTCATGACTGCGCTTGCAGGGTTGAATGAGTGGCCATCCAGTCCCACAATGCGGCTTCTGAAAGGCACCTATGGCCGAGCCAACGATTACTTGTCTCAAGTGTAAGAATGAAATCAAGCTGACGGAATCCCTGGCAGCGCCGCTGATCGAATCCACGCGCCGTGATTATGAACAACGTCTGGCCCAGAAAGACATGGACGTCGCAGGTCGTGAAAAATCAATTCGTGAACGCGAAGGGGCTCTTTCCAAAGCAAAAGACTCGCTCGAGAATCAGGTGGCGGAAAGGCTGCAACAGGAACGCGCGACAATTGCCGCCGACGAAGTGAACCGGCCAAAATTCGGCCATCTGCCTGTCGCCTCGGCGACCGAGTCAGGACAAAAAAAGAGGGCAACCCTTTCGGATCACCCAATCGCAATTGCGAGAAGTTGCTGTACCTATCCGCGTTTTAGCCCGGAAAATCAAGATCAATTGTGACAATTCTTGAGAATCCCATGCCTGAATCCAGCCCGCCATCACCGCTGAAAAAGCGCTGCATCATCTACATGGATGCCTTTAACTGGTATTTCGGCATCTTTCAGCATCGCCCGGCGTGGAAATGGTTGAACGTCCAGTCGTTTTTTGAGGCATTGCGGTTGGACGAAGATGTTGTCGCCGTTAAATTCTTCACGGCCTTGGTCGAGCCGGTGAAGCACGTCAGCCAGAGGCGCGACCGGCAGAAGCGATACCTGAAGGCGCTTGGCACTTTGCCCAAGGTCAAAATCATCCTCGGCAAATATCAGGAACGTACCGTCACCTGTCAGGCCCGCGATTGTATGCGCCACCTCGAATACCAGGTGCCGGAAGAAAAGAAGACTGACGTGAACATTGCCGTCAACCTGCTGGAAGATGCTTTCCGAGGACTTACCGATTCAATGGTGATTGTGTCCGGTGACTCCGACCTCGAACCCGCCGTCGAATGGGTGCGCCGGAATCGTCCGCAGATAAAAATCACTGTTTATATTCCGGTGCTGGAGGATGAGCGCCAGCAGCGGCGTAACGATAACTACCATCGCATGGGCGTCACCTGCAAACCGCTGCCGCTGGCGGATATCCCCCGTCATGTATTCCCGGCTACGATCCAGATGAACGAAAAGGAAGCTGTCGCACGCCCCGCCGAATGGGTTTGAACCACGGCAACGCCAAATCATGACGACTGCGCCCGTCATCGGCTTCGGCCAACAGCCCTGCGGGTTTTTCCCGCGCCGCTTTCTCGTCGCCAAAATCCGGACCGCCCGCCGGCTGCAGGCCGAGATCGGCGGCCAAATCGTCTTCTTCTACCACGACAGCGACCACGACCCCCGCGAGACGAAAACCCTTCTGCGCCATCGCAAGACCGGCCGGCCCGCCCATCTCAACTTCGCCTTCGAGAACAGACTGCAGCGAAAGTTTTCTCCCCTTTACCTCAAGCGCATACCCCCGGACTGGCAGGTGAAAACCGCGCTTCAATTGCCCAATTATGTCGATCAGCCCCTGATCCGCATGTTCAAGGAAGCCGCCGGTGGCAACGCGGCCGACTTCTGCCTGGATCTGTACCGCCGCCTGGGGCTGCTCGAGAACATCCGCGTCGAACGGTCGAGCGATCCCGCCTTCCGTCGCGCGGCGTGCGAGGTGGCGGAATTTTTTGTGGATGTTCCGTACGAAGGCGAGACCGTGCGGGCCCGGTTCGCGGGGGGCGCCCTGAAGCTCCATGAAGGCGGGGATTCCTTTGTGATCCTGCCGCCGGCGACGTTTGCGAAAGAACAGGTGAGCCCGGCTCGCGACACCCGGTTTCGCTGGATGCAATCCGTCCTCCGATGCACGCATTATGTTGCCGGCGCCGGCGAACAGGCCTATCTTCGCCGCGACCAAGAATCCGAAATCCGATTTGTCAACCGTGACACCATTGACCGTTCCGATGAAGCCTGGACCGAACTCCCCGCCTGAGCCGGCGGCGTTGCTGGCCTTCGGCGCACATCCGGACGACATTGAATTCGGCTGCGGCGGCGTTGTTGCCCGCGAGACCCGCGCCGGCCGGCCGGCCCACTTTGTGGTTTGTTCCCGCGGTGAAGCCGCAAGCCACGGCGACCCCGATCGCCGTGTCGCCGAGGCGGAAGCGGCCGCCGCGCTCCTCGGGGCCACCGTCGAGTTCGTCGAGCTGGACGGGGATGCGCATCTGGAGATACGCGCCGCTCACGCCTTCAAATTGGCGGGGATTCTCAGGCGGACGCGGCCGGCAATCGTGCTGGCGCCGAGCCTGGTTGAAAACCAGCACCCGGACCACGCCCGGCTCGGTCGAATTGTCCGGGACGCGGCCCGGCTCGCGCGCTATGGCGGCGTGGCGGAACTGCGCGATTCGCCTCCGCACGCGATCGGCCAGTTGTACTACTACGCGGTGACCTCTGAAGCCGAACCCTCCGACATCACCCCGGTGATCGTGAATGTTTCGGCGCCGGAGATCGTGGCGGCGTGGACGGCTGCGATGGAAGCGCACGCTTCCCAGGCCTCCGCCCGGCGCTACGTCGAGCTGCAACTCGCCCGGGCGCGCTTGCGCGGTCTCCGGGCGGGTATTGGCCACGCGATGGCGCTCTACCCCAATGACCCGCTCGTGGTGGATTCACTGGCGTCCGCAAGCCGCGGGGCGCGAGGGTTCTGATTCCGACGCCTCGGAGACTGAGCGCGAGGGATCGGGAAGGGTTCGTGCGCGACGCAACCTGAAGAAATGAAGATCGGCATCACCTGTTATCCGACCGTGGGCGGGAGCGGAATCCTGGCCACGTCGTTGGGCGAAGAGCTGGCGCGCCGCGGACACGAGGTGCACTTCATCAGTTACGAGCGGCCGTTCCGGTTGCCTTTGGAATTGCCGCGGCTCCATTTTCATCCGGTGTCGATCAATGAGTACCCGTTGTTCAAGTACCCGGACTACACGCTGCCCCTCTCGGTGAGGATGGCCGAAGTGAGCCGCGACCAGGGCCTGGACGTGCTCCACGTTCATTACGCAGTGCCGCACGCCACGGCGGCGATTCTTGCGCGGTCCATGCTTCCGCCGGACCGCCAGCCCCGCGTCGTCACCACCCTCCACGGCACCGACACGACGTTGCTGGGCTGCGATCCCGGATACGGACCGGCCATTCACCATGCCCTTTCCTGTTCGGATGCCGTCACGACGGTGTCCGCTTTCCTCGAGCGGGAGACGCAGCGGTTGCTCGGTTTTGACGGGCCAATCGATGTCATCCACAACTTTTTCGAGCCGCGCCCGCCGCGGCGGTCGCGCGACGAGGTGCGGCGCGAGCTGGGAGTGCGCGATGAAACGGTCCTGCTCCACTCGTCCAACCTGCGTCCGTTGAAACGGATCGATCTGCTGCTCGAAACGGTGGCGCGCCTCCGCCCGCGCGACGCCTTCAAACTGGTCATCCTCGCCGGCGGCAGTTTCGAACCGTTCACCGGGCTCGTGCGCCAGCTGGGCCTCGAAGAGCGCGTGGTCGTGCGTGAAAAGGTCAACGACATCGAGGATTACCTCCAGGCCGCCGACCTCGGCCTGTTCACGTCGGAGAACGAAAGTTTTTGCCTGAGCATCCTCGAGGCCATGTGCTTCGCCTGTCCGAGCGTCGCCCGGCGCGTCGGCGGGATCCCGGAGGTGGTCGAGGACAACGTCAGCGGAGTGCTGGTGCCATCGGGTGACGCCGATGTCCTGGCCGCCGCGGTTCAGGACCTGATCGGGAAGCCGGAGCGCCGGGCGGCGATGGGACGGGCGGCACAGCGGCGCGCGCGGGAAAGGTTTTCCGCCGAGACCATCGTGCCTCGCTACGAAGCGGTCTACCGCCGGGTCTGCGGGTGACCGGTCACGGGTCCAGTTTCACACGGTAAAAGCCCGCGGTGCCATTGGTGGCGGAAATGGGCCACTGAACGACGGTGTTGGACGCTGTCACGGAGGCCACCTTCTGGAAGGCGGCGGAAAGATTCGTGGTTGACAAGATGTCATACTGGCGGCCCGGTATGGCCTGCCAGGACAGAGTCAGGGGCGGACCCGAGATGGCGACCGTGATGGAGGGGATGATCCGGATCCAATCGGTCTGTGTCTGGTAGCGATCGCCGGCGGTATCGGTGACCAGGGCGTAGAAGGGATGCAATCCCAGGCCCAAACTGGCGGAGGACAGCGAGAAAACGGCAACCTGCTGGTTGGACACCACTCCCGCCGAGCCGCCGGTGGTGAACAACTCGATGCGGGAAATGTTCGGGAGGCTGGCCGACACGGTGAACTGCAGTTGCATATCGAGGGTCGCATTCGTCCCGGCCGGCAATGCGGCGAGACTCGCGGTCAGGGGAGTGTTTTGAACCCGAACATTCCGCGAAACGCCGGTTTGTGTGCGCACGCTGGTTCCCTCGTAAGCAATGGCGCTCAACTGGTGGTAACCGTCCGGGAGCTGCGTGGTGTCGAGGACGAAACCGACGGGCAGGGAGGTCGCGCCCGAACTGACGTAGAGATGGTTGCGCGGCTCGAGGTCGGAGAGGTTGTCATCGAAGTGGCTCGTCCCGGACGGCAGGCGCGCCAGGTCGGCCGAAACGGTGAGTGCCTCCTGAATTTGCGCGGCGGCCCAGCCCGGCGAGCGGGCATAGAGGGTGAACTGCGCCGCGGCCGTGCCCGGGTCATAATCGTAGAAGTCGGAGGCGAACAAGCCGTCGGAGGATTGCAGGGAAGCGGTGGCATTGATCAGGTTCACCAGGCTCTGGGCGAGCGCGCCGATGGTGGCGCCGCTCGTGGTGTTCGTGACCGCGACGGTCACCTGAACGTTGTTGGTCTTGGTGAAGCGGAACTGCATCCAATCACCCACCTGCGGCGCGTTTTCCACCAGGATCTGGACATAACCGGTCGCGCTGCTGTCGAGAAAAGTTGGGCGGGCCGCTGTCAGCAGGGTTGTCAGTTGCGGCGCGGAGCCGATGGCCGTGCCGGTGCTCAAGGTAACACTGCCGCCCGGAACCGATACGTTGAGCGACTGCAGTTGAATCCGATCACCCATCGGGTAGGCCTGCACGTGGGTCGAGCTGGCGTGCGTGTTCAGGGCCGCCGCGAGGCCGGCGGCAGCGGACGCGACAGTGGCGCTGGCAGGCACGGTGTAGTTGACTGTGAAACCATTGACGACGGCCGACAGGACGTTTCCCGCAGCCGGTGGAATGTTGGTCATTGTCTGGAAGAAATTGCCGTCCACGAACAGGTCCACTTGGCTCAGCGGCAGGTTTGAAGCCGCGCTGGAAAACGACGGCTGGAGGGTTGTGGAGCCGCTGAGCACCGCGCCGTTGGCCAACGAACTCCAGCCGGCGCTCCCGAAGCGTGCAAAGGGCGCCGCAAGCGGTTCACCCACCATCAAGCCTTGGTAGGGGTTCTGGACACTCTCGTAGTACGCTTCCGCGAGGGAGAATCCTCGCGCCTGATAGAAATAATCCAGGGGGTTGGGAAACTTATTGG
>JBEKFT010000009.1:0-11699 GCA_050013175.1 Verrucomicrobiota bacterium | reverse complement strand
CACCGCGGTGGCCGTGCAAACACGGACTTCGGGCGGCGGGACGGACATTCAACTCGCTGCGCAAATCGACAGGCAGATCGCCCTAAGGCTGGTGCGGTAGTCCGCGCTTCAAGCCGATGTCCTGTTCGTAAGAGCCGAGCTTTACCGTCCGGCTTTGTTCCCTGCCCTTTAATTCCAGCTTGAGAACCTCCAGCCGGTTGCGCGCGATGTGCGCCGCGGCTGTGCCCGGATACAGGTCGATGATCCGCTGGACGGTGTGCCGGACTTGCTCGTAATCGCCGCCATGCCTGATCTGCAAGTCCGCCAGCAGATTCAGCCAGTGTGCGATGCGTTTGGCGGGCTGGATGGGATGCCCGATGAGTTGCTCCAACTGGTCGGCCGCCAGATCCAGGCGCCGATAATGTTCTGCATAGATCACGGCCAGCTTCTCACGGGCTTCGGTGTCCAAGGGGTATTCTTCGAGATGTTTTACATACGCCTCCGCGGCCGCTTCCGGACGCGTCTCCGGAGCGGCCGGTTGTTGTTCGCGGGGAATGAGGCCGATGTCCTGGATGCCCGGACCGACGTGGATGGCTTTCCGGTCGTGCGGTTCGAGAAGAAAGGCGGTGTCCGCCAGGTGCGCAATGCGCTGTGCCGCCAGCGCCGACAGTTCCGAATCCGGTAGCAGCGCGATGATCTTTTCAAGGTCCTGCCGGGCGGCGTCGCGGTCCTGCGCCAATTTCAAGTGCCAATCGGCCAGCGTATTGAGCGCCAGGGCGAGGTTGTGCGGCGTTTGCGCGGGCTGATTGCACAGGCGTTGGATGGTAATCTCGGCGCCCTGCAAATCGTTCATGTTTTCGGCCTGGAGCTGGGCGAGCAGAAGCTGGCCTTCGAGGTCCGTCGGGAACCGGGCAAGCTGCTTCCGGACTTCGGCGATCGCCTCGGAGTAATGGCCGCGGTTCCGCTTTGCCTGCGCGATGGAATACGCCGGCCGCGGTTCGATTTCCCGGTTCCCGCCGTCGAACATCGACCCCACCGGGTTGGCGATGATCGAAGCGAGGCTCCGTCGCCAGATGATGGCCAGAACCAATCCGCAGACGGCAACCAGGGGAATGCCCAAGTAAGCTCCGGCTTCTCCGGACGTCCAGATCATCGGCGCCACTTTCCACAACAGAACCAAAAGGGTCAGGCCGGTGAGGATCCATTTGAAAATCAGGAGGGGTGGATCTTCGCTCCGCTTGAGCGAATGGATGAGGGCCCATCCCAAAAGGCCGGCGGCCAGGATCAGGACGAGGGTTCCCCGAATGATATCAGCGGTGTGGCTCATCTTTCCGCTTTCCGGCCGGCCCGGTGCTTTGCGGGTTCCGGGCGTCCGCCCGCCCGCTGATCACGGGTCTGCGGCGGGACGGGCATGCATTCACGACTTCTGTTGAACGATCTGGTCCGGATGCCGCGCGCGGCTCAGGGCCGTGTCATAGGTGATCAGGCATTTGTAATAGAGATCGTAAAGGCAGTTGTCCATCAGGACCATGCCCTCTTTGCGTCCCATCTGAATCGTGTTCTCCAAATGATGGAGCTGGTTTTCGCGGATCAAATTGCGCACCGCACCGCTGGCCACCAGCATTTCGTACGCGAGCACGCGGCGCGTGCGGTCCGCGGCCGGCAGTAGGTCCTGGGACAGGATTCCCTGCAACGCGTTGGACAATTGCAGGATGACCTGCCGCTGCGCGTTGCCTTCAAACACGCCGATGATGCGTTCCAGCGCGTGCGAGACGCTCGGGGAATGCATGGTTGCCAGCACGAGATGGCCCGTCTCCGCCGCCGTCAGCGCGGTGGCAATGGCCTCGTGATCGCGCATCTCGCCCACCACGATCACATCCGGATCCTGCCGCAGCACATGGATCAATGCCCGGTTGAACGACCGCACGTCCGTCAATACTTCCTGCTGCACCACAATCGCCCGCTTGTTCTGGTGCACGAATTCGATCGGGTCCTCGATCGTGACGATTTTGCAGCGGCGTTCGCTGTTGATCAGGTCCACCAGAAAGTTGAGCGTTGTCGTCTTCCCGGCGCCGGTCGGGCCGGTGATGAGCACCAGTCCATTGGGTTTTCGCGCCAGGTCCTCCACTTTTTCCGGCAGGCCGAGCTCTTCACGCGTGGGAATGCGTTCGCCGCAGAAGCGGAAACTCATCTCCGGATGCCCGTTGCGCCGGTAAAACGTGGCCCGCACCCGCCCGGCCACGCTGTGCAGCAGCGAGATGCACAGCTCCCATTCCTGCTCGAACTTTTTCTTTTGCTGTTCGTTGAGCAGGCTTTCCGCCATGCGCGTGATCTCCTCTTGGGACAGCGCGTCCTCGTCGGCGATGATGATCTCGCCATTCACCCGGAACGCGGGCGGCACGCCGGCCACGAGGTGAAGATCGGAGCCATCAAATTCCTTCGCGGCGGACAACAGGCGATCCAGATTTTCCGAGTTCATCGTTTGAAGACGCGCCACCAGGCCCCGCGCAGGCGAGCCCAGAGCCCGGTGTTCGAAAGGCGCGCCAGCGCCACATCGGCTTCGCGGCATTGGGGATTCAGTTGCTGCGCTTGAAGATAGGAATTCCCGGCCGGCCCCACCAGCCCGAGCGCCTGCTGGCAGCGGCCCAGCTCGAGCCAGAGCAGGAAATGATCGGCTTTCAATTCCACGGCGTGCTGCAACAGCCTCAACGCCAGCGCGAATTGCCTGTAGTAAAAACGGATCCGCGCCGCCAGCCAGGCCACAAACCAGTCCCGTGGCGCGAGCATGAGGGCCTTTTCAAAACAGTAGTTGGCCCGCGACTCCTCGCGCGCCAACAGCGCGTCCCCGCGCGCCAGCCAGACATACGGCGTGTCGCCGCGTTCCTCAATGGAGGCGTCCGAAAACGCGAGCGCTCCCTGCAGGTCGCCGCTGCGCCCCAGCGCCACGGCCTTGGCGGCGAGCAGCTCGGGTTCGTTGGGAAAGCGCTCGAGCGCCTTGTCCGCCCAAAGTTTCGCTTCGCGGAATTCACCGAGTTCGATCAGCATCCGCACCTGCGCCGTCCACGCGGTGGTGTTTTGCGGATTGAATTCGAGGACCTTGGAGTAAAAGCGAAGCGCCTGCTCGAAGTTCCCGTTTTCAAATGCCGCGCGCGCCTCGCTCAGATAGTACGCCTCGTCCTTGACCAGCGACTGTTGCGACCACTGCGGCTGGTCTTCGGATTCACCGCCCAACTCGAGATTGACAAACCGGCTCATGGTATAACTTGCCGCCTCAGACACCAGTATCGGAACGGTCTGCCGATAAACTGCTCCTCGGGAACCAGCGCCAACCGCATCATCACGGCCGGCAGGTTCGCCTCGTTGAAGTTGCCATGCTCATAGATATCAAGTTCCGGCCAGATAAACCACTGCTTTTCCGGCACAATCATTTGCCCGCTTTGGGGCATGTACGCCAGCAGCGGCTGCCCGACGCCATTGATCCTGATGGCGTTGGTGGAGAACTCCACGCGATCCCCCGCCACGGCCAGCACCGGCCCCCCGGCGAAACCGGCCCGGATCCAAACGGCGCCTTCGCCCCCGTGGGCGGTGCCGCTTTCCTCTGCGCGCAGAGAATACAGGACTGGGTCCCCGCGCCGGATGTTGCCCGGCGAAGCCATGCGCCGCACGATGACCACATTTCCCCGAACGCGCAACGGCATGATCCAATACCGTTCGGCATGGCCGATCAGCGGTGCATAGGCCGCCAGCCACACGGTCAGCAGCGTGAGACCGGCCAGGACAAGACGGAATCCGAACTCGTATTTTTCCCGGAGCCAGTATCCCTCCAGAAAAATGATGCTCGAAGCGTGTGCGGAAATCATCACGGCGTAACCCAGGCCGCCCAATGAGTACCCGAGCGCGACGACAAACAGGATCGCCCCCAGACCGTACGCCGCCAGAAAGGCCCGGCCTAAATCCCGCCGGCCGTGGGCGAAAAACGCGTAACCCGGAATGACCAGGCTCAGTACAAACCGCAGGATCGAAACGCGGGTCGGCGGTCGAACCGCCTGCAGATCCAATACGCGCCGCAACTCGAACCCTGGATAACAAATGCGCCGGTACCACCTCGCCCGCGGCGGGTAGTAGGCCCAACCCGTTTCCTCTGTCTTGATCCTGGCCACAGTCGCTGGAACTCAAACTTCGGCTTCAGCCGGAGCCTGGAGTGCCGGAGTATGGGCTTCATCACTCCACCACTCCGATCTGCGTTAATGCCGCTGCTCGATGTTGAACTGCACGTGCTCGTCCGGCTCGTAAAATTCGCTCGTCTCGCGTCGCGCTTTGATCTCTCCGACCACCTGCTCGAAGATTTTCATCGCTTCCAGACAGCTTTTGCCTTTGTAACCTTTTACCTGCACCTCGACGCTGCCGTCGGGCGCAATCGCAATGTTGAATTCACGTTGGGGCATATTATGGAAATGTGGAAGGCAGAATGAAGAATGCGGAAACGGGGTCAGGTGCGCCACGCGCGTCTTTTGTTCTACATTCTGCATTCATCATTCCGCGTTCGTATTCATCCGTCCCAGTGCCGGACTTTGAGCCGGATGGTGTCGGTCTCGTCCACTTCCTCCTCCACGACGACAAACTGCCGCGTGCGAATCTCTTCCATCAGCCGTTGGTGCACATATTTTTGCACCACGCGCCGGCTCAATTCCTCGCCCATGGCGCGCAGTTCCTCGTCCGAATGGCCCGGGCCGGTCACGCAGATCGAAGCCTTGCCGCGCGCGTCCCGTGAGAACACCACCGTCACGCCGCCGCGCGTGACGCGGATTTGTTGATCGCGGCCCAGTTGATTGGTGACGATCTCGCTTTGCCCGATCTCGAGGTTCACCGTCCGTTCGCCGGCCTTGCCGAGCCGGCTGGATTGGTGCTCGCTAACGCCCTCCTCGACAAGGGTGTAACCCAGGGCCGTGGCCGCCGCCGCCACCGCCGCGCTGAACGCGGGCCACGCGGCGATCACCACCGGAGTCAAAATGCACACACAACTCATGCCGTCTCCCGACTTCGACCTTTCACCAATTTGGACCGGGCCACGCGCTTTTCGTCACTCAGAATTCCATCTCCCGGACGGGCTCGCGCGAATCCACCGCATGCGGCACACTCGCATTGCGCGCGCGGCCCACCGCCCAGTTGCGTTGCGCACTGATTTTCTCCGCCATCGTTTTGGCCAGAGGCACGGTCTGGCCCAGCGTGGCCAGTATATGGTTGGCCGCCAGTTCCTGTTTCAGGTGAAACGCGTCGTAGAGCGCGCTGATGATGGCTTCTTCGATTTCCGCTCCGCTGAAGTCCACGCTGGCGGCCACGAGCTTGTCGATGTCGAATTTCCGCGGATCGCGGCCGCGCTTGGCCAGGTGGATGCGGAAGATTTCCCCGCGTTCCTCCGTGTTGGGCAGGTCCACGTAAAAGATTTCGTCGAGCCGCCCTTTGCGCAGCAGCTCGGGCGGAAGCTGCGCAACTTCATTCGCCGTCGCCACGACAAACACCGGCGCGCTCTTCTCCGACAGCCAGGTGAGGAAGGTGCCGAAGACGCGCGCCGTGGTGCCGCCGTCGGTCGCGCCGGAGCTTTGCGATCCGACAAACGCCTTGTCGATTTCGTCCACCCACAACACAGCGGGCGCCACGGACTCCGCCACGGCGATGGCGCGCCGGACGTTTTCCTCGGACGACCCGACGAGGCTGCCGAACATCCGGCCCATGTCGACCCGCAGCAACGGCAGTCGCCACAGGCGCGAAACGGCCTTGGCGCACAAGCTTTTTCCGCAACCCTGCACACCGAGCAGCAGAATGCCTTTCGGCGGCGGCAGGCCGAAAGCCCGCGCCTCGTCCGTGAACGCCACCGCGCGCTTGTTCAGCCAGTCTTTCAGCACGGCCACGCCGCCGACGTTCGAGAAATCCTCGTTTGCGGCGTAATACTCCAGCAGGCCGCTTTTGCGGATGATCTGCTGTTTCTCGGCAAAGACCTCGTTGACGTGATCGCCGCTCAGGCGCTGCTCCTGCACGATGATTTTGGCGAACACGTTCTCCGCCTCGCCGAGCGTCAGACCGAGCGCCGCCTGCAACAGCCGCCCGCGGCCTTCCTCGTCGAGATCGATCTGGACCTGCTTCCGGTCGCGGACTTCGGCGATGATTTTGTCCAGCATCGCCCCGAGGTCTTCCTTCGTCGGCTGGGGAAAGT
Source organism: Verrucomicrobiota bacterium (assembly GCA_050013175.1). Taxonomy (GTDB): domain Bacteria; phylum Verrucomicrobiota; class Verrucomicrobiia; order Limisphaerales; family BOG-1460; genus BOG-1460. Next base: position 5,509 of record JBEKFT010000009.1, on the reverse strand, counting down.
TGATGACGGTGATTTCCTTGTCCAGCTCCGCCGGAATCTCCATCACCGGCGAAATCAGGACGATGGTTTTGAAGCTGTTCTTCAGGTGCAACGCGATGTCCTTCAACTTGCGGATGACGGCGAAGTTGTTTTTGGTGAGAAACGGATGGAAATCTTTGAATAGAAAAATCGCCGGCTCGACCTGCTCGATCACCTGGTCGAGCGCCGCCAGCGGGTCCTTGGTGGAGGCACTGCGGCTCTTTTGCGACTGGATCGAGGCGCCGGCCGGAACGATGCCGTTGCTGAACGTCCACTCGAAAACCTTTTTCTGCCGCTTGGCGGCGATCTCCACAATCGCGTTCTGCACCCGCATCTCCTCGCTGCTGATGATGTAGAGGATCGGATAGCGCGCGCGGATGAGGATTTCGATTTCAGTCTGGGAATTCATGATGGGGTGCCGTGTGCTGCGGGATGCGCGAAGCGATCTGCCCGCAACCGGGGTTTAATCGGGCCAGAAGCCCGGCGAAAGCCGGAGTCAGATTGTGAACCAGAATCTGTCCGTCCGGCAGAATCAACACCTCGGTGGTGAGCGCCGCCGGCGAGTCGTTCGACAGTTTCCTTTGCTTTTTCATGGCAGGGTCCGAATGCCCGGAGTCTCATTCAATCAAATTCAATCCATGGTCGCGGGCGATCTGCCAGGCCCGGTCGCCCTCGATTCGCGACACCGTTCCGCGCAGTTCGCTGTGCTTGAATGAATGCCACGCAGGCCAGAAGCCGGAACGCAGGTTCACTCTGACGCCCGGCAGCTCCGCCGCCAGCCAGTCCGCCACGGGACGCCAGCAACAGTCCACGTGGCCGGGCATGACCAGATGGCGCACGATCAACTCGCTGTGGCCGTTCGCCCAGAGCAGATTCTCGCGAACGACCCGGACGTAATCCGGAACTTTCGCCAGCCGCCGGGCGCAGGCATCGTTGCCGAATTTGTAATCCGCCAGCCAGACATCGAACAGGCCGTCGAGCCACTCCCGCGCTTGGGCGGATCCATGCGCGTTGGTCTTCCAGACCAGCTTCGTGTCCTCCGGCAGCGCGGCGACGATTTCCAAGGCCGTCGGAAGATGAACCGTCGGTTCGCCGCCAAGGATCATCACCGTGCGGGCGCCGTTCTGCAGGGCGGCGACGGCCCGTTCAACCAACGGATTCAGGCGCAGTGGCGCGCCCTCGCGCGGGTTCCAACTCGGCCCTCCGGTGATGCAAAAATCGCAGCGCAGGTCGCAGCCGCTCAAGGCGATCGCAAAGGTTGGGATCAATTCCAATTCGTCTGATACCTCGGTTTGCGCGGAAAACACCCGGGCCTCGGCCCCGGCGCGGCAGAGGCCGGCCGGGCCCGCCAACCGGTCCACGCCGCACTGATGACCGCACAACCGGCACTGTGCCAGCGCCGCGCGGGCCGCCGTCGCCCGTTCGCGCGCCAAAGCGGAACGGAGCGCGGATTTCCGTCCGTAGCGCGGCGGAATCCTCGCTTCATCCAGACTGAAGTCCGCGCTCCGTTCGTTTGACTCGACCTCAATCATGGCTCCAGGCGCGCGATACGTTCGGGACGGATTTGCCGGGCGTTTCCGGTGAGGAACAGGTATTTCATGGCTGGGTTCCTCCCCACAGACGTTTCCACCAGGCCGGCTTCGGCCGGGGCAGGTCGCCGGCGGATTGTTGCAGCCGCCGCTCGACGCCGGCCGGCACCGGGGTGTGCGCGGCGTCGTAACGCAGGAGTTCCTCCGCGGTCGCAAATTCAAGGGCCGGCTGCTGACGGGTCTGCTGTTCGGCCCCGGCTTGCCGGGATTGCTGCTGCTCCGGATTAAGTTTTGATTGATGCTTCATGTTCCGGTAATGGGTCGGATTTCTTGAAAAGAACGGCAAACGCCTTGCGCGCGCGGTGCAGTTTTCCCCGGACCGCGTCGGAAGATTGGCCGGTCAGCGCGCCGACCTGCTCGTAGCTCAATTCCTCGTCGGCGACCAGCAGCAGCAGGAGACGATATTCCTCGGGCAATCCGTCCAGCGCCTTCTGGATGCGTTCGCCAAGTTCCTTGGTTTCGAGGACACGCAACTGCGAATCGGTTGTGGCCGGGGTGTTTTCCCAGACGGCCTCGTCGGCGTTTGAAAACAGGTGGCGGCTGTGCCAGGCCTGCTGAAGATTGCGGCAGTGATTGATGGCGATCCGGTAGAGCCAGGTGCGCCAGGAGGCCTCACCCCGAAACTGATCCATCTTGCGGAAGGCCTTGAGAAACACGTCGTGTGTGGCGTCCTCGGCTTTTTGTGGATCGCCCAGAAAGCGCAACGTGAGATAATAAATCGCGCGGCTGTGCGCCGTGTAAAGGTCGGCAAATTCGGACGGCGCCAGATCGTCCGGCGCTTCATCCGAACCTTCGCGTTCTGCGACGGGCTCGTTCACGGGCATCCTCACGGCTGATTAGACAGGAAACGCGGCGTAAAGTCACGCGAACAAGCGGGCCCAGCTTGACACCCGGGTGCTCGTTGGTATGCTCCCGCGTTCCGATTGCCGGGGTCTTCCCCGAACCGGCTGTCATTCGGGCAGATTCACTGGTTCAGACTGGAATGAATTTATGAAACGACAGTATCAACCGTCGAAACGACGACGCCAACGGCAGCATGGGTTTCTGGCTCGCAAAGGGAGCAAGAGCGGCCGGGCCATCCTCCGCAACCGCCGCCGCGTGGGCCGCCACCGCCTCACACCCGTCTAAACCGGCCCATGGCCGCTGCCGCGCCCCAGTCCCTCAAGTTCACCCGCGCGATGCGCATCAAGCAGGCGCGGGATTTTGCCCGGTTGCGACAGGACGGCCAGCGCCTCGTGAGAGGTTGCCTCATCGCAAACTGGAGGCGGCTGGCGGAGGGTTCCACACCGCGCCTGGGCGTCGTGACCAGCGCCAGGATCGGCAACGCGGTCGTGCGCAGCCGCGCCCGCCGCCTGTTGCGGGAAGTCTTCCGTGTGCACCAACACAACCTGTCCCAACCGGTCGATCTGGTGCTGGTGGCGCGACCCTCGATTGCCGGGAAAGGGTTCTTCGACGTCGAACAGGACTTTGTGACCACGCTGCACAAAGCCGGCTTGCTGAAACAATGAATGCGGGCCAACACATTCTGATCGCGATCGTGCACACGTACCGCTGGACGCTGTCGCCGGCAAAAACGTTCCTGTTCGGCCCGCTCGGCCAGTGCCGGTTCACCCCCAGTTGTTCGGAATTTGCGCTGGAGGCGATCAAAACGCACGGAACGGTGACCGGCGGATGGTGCGCGATCAAGCGCGTCTGTCGCTGCCATCCGTGGGGCGGCTGCGGCCACGACCCGGTGCCCGGGGAGGAACTCAAAATGCAGAATGCAGAATGCAGAATGGCATCGGCGCGCTCGCGATAAAATTTCATGGACCGCAAATCAATCATCTTCCTCATCGGTTGCTTTGGGCTGTTGCTGCTCTGGTCAACGGTCATCGTGCCCAAGCTGTATCCGCCCAAACCGTTGCCGCCCGGTGCAACGAACGCCCTGCCTTCATCCCCAGCCGCCGGCGTCACGGCCGCGCCGGCCGAATCGCCGGCGCCGTCCACCGCCGCCGCGCCTTCCGCCGGCCCGCTGTGGACGGCAAACACCAACGCGCCGGAGGAACTGCTGGTCGCAACCAACCGGGACGCGCGCTACACGTTCACGTCCTATGGCGGCGGGCTGAAGCTGATCGATCTGGTCCATTACTCGGAAACGGTCGCCTCCCGGCACGAAAAGCGGCCGGAGTCAGACCGATGGGCGGCGTTGAACCTCCATGCGTCCGTGCCCACGCTGGCAGTCCTGGGCGGACCGGAGGTTCAAGGCGACGGCCTGTTTCACCTGATGCGAACCGCCGCGGGTGTTCGAGTCGAGAAGACACTCACGAACGGTCTCACGGTGGTGAAGGATTTCACTATCGGCTCCAACTATTTGCTGACCGCGACGGTGCGCCTGGAAAATCATTCCACCGGCACTCTGTACCTGACTAACCAGGAATGGACCGTCGGCACGGCAACGCCGATGAATGCGCACGACCAGGGCCAGGCCGTGGGCATGATGTGGTATAACGGCGTCAAGCAGGCGGACATTCTTGGCTCGACGTATTTTTCGACGCGCGGGTTCGGCTGCATGCCAAGGGTGCCTCCCGCTGAGTATCGCGGCGGACAAACCAACGTGGTCTGGGCCGCCGTGCACAACCAGTTTTTCGCCCTGGCGCTCATCCCGCAGGATCCGGCCTCGGAAGTCATCGTTCGCCGGGTGAGCCTGCCGCGGCCAACGGGCGAGGACACGCAGTTCGTCGCCACCAACGCCCTGCCCCCGGTGGGATATGAAACTTCGCTGGTTTATCCGGCCCTGGCTTTGGCGCCCGGCGAGACCGAACAACGCCAGTTCTTTCTGTTCGCCGGCCCCAAGGAATATCGCACCCTCGCCAGCATCGCCGCCCAGCTCAACAACAAGATTGATTCGATCATGGGCTTCGGGACCGTCTGGGGATTCTTCTCCAAAGCCCTCCTGATCGGAATGAATACGTTGCACGAGTTCCTGCGGATCTCCTACGGCTGGACCATCGTTGCCATTACGGTTCTGATCAAGGTTGTCTTCTGGCCGCTGACGGCGGCGAGCACGCGTTCGATGAAGCGGATGCAGGCGCTCCAGCCGCAGCTCGCCGCCATCAAAGCGAAATACAAGGACGATCCGATGAAGGCGCAGCGCAAGACCATGGAGCTTTGGAAGGAAAACAAGGTGAATCCGATGGGCGGCTGTCTGCCGATGCTGATCCAGATGCCCATTTTCATCGGCTTCTTCACCATGATCCGCAACGCCATCGAACTGCGCGGCGCTTCGTTTCTCTGGATGACCGATTTGTCCCGCCCGGACACGCTCTTCATCATTCCGGGACTGGGGTTCGTTCCCTTCATCGGCATTCCCGGCGTCGGCCTGCCGTTCAACCTTCTGCCGCTCATCATGGGAGCCACCATGCTCTGGCAATCCCATCTCACCCCGGCCTCGCCCGGCGTTGATCCGGCCCAGCAGAAGCTCATGCGCTATATGCCGCTGATGTTCCTTTTCCTGCTCTACAATTATTCGGCGGGGATGGCGCTCTACTGGACGGTCAACAACCTCCTGACGATTTTGCAGACGAAACTGACCCGGATGCAGCAAGCTGGCGCGCCCGCTCCGGTCTTGACTCCTCCGCCTAAAAAGAGGAAATAAAAGAAAGGTCAAACAGGCGCCCTGCAACCGACAACTCTCAACCATTCATCCACCACCGATGCCCGCCCAACCCAAAGTCACGCTGGAAAAAATCCTGGAACTGCTCGGCTTCAACGTCACGGTCGAAGAGCATACCCTGGAAGACGGCGTATTGCTCGACGTCAAGACCGAAGACTCCGGCCGTCTCATTGGCCGCCAGGGCCAGACGCTTTCCGACCTGCAGTACATCACCAACCGGCTGCTGTTTCAACAGCATCCCGCGGCACCG
>JBEKFT010000008.1:0-12085 GCA_050013175.1 Verrucomicrobiota bacterium | reverse complement strand
GCGGGTAAAGAGGAATTCGATCGCGAGCGCCTGTCCTTTGAATTCCGTCGTCGCGAAGGCCTGGCCGAGCTGGTTTGTAAAATGATACTCCGGCAGCAGATCCCCCTCGTTCAACGGCTCGACGTCCCGCACCCGGCGGAGCGGCCCGCTCGCCGGCAGCAGGTTCGTCGTTGGCCCGGTTTTCTGGATTTGATCGATCCACCCCTCGGTATCCGTGACGGTCAGGCGGAAGGAAACGGGATCGCCCGCTTCCAGTCCGGCCAGCTCATTGGTGTCCCTCACGTCAAACGGCATCGTCATGCCCGGCATGTACCCGGGAATCTCCTCGTGCTTGATGGTCACCGATTTTTCGAGCGGCTTCACTTCCAGGACCAGGCCTTTGACCTGGAACGTCTGCTGCGGGCTGTTGGTCTGCAGTTGGGTGCTTGTGTAAATCGGCAGGCCGGTGTCGGATGACTTTCTGCAGCCCGAGGTTGCCAGAAGCAACAGCAGAATCGGAATTGAAAGCGCACGGCGCACAAGCCCGGAGGATCGCCGGACAGGATCGCTTTGGCAAGCCGGAGGATGTGCCCGTGGAATCTTGTCACGAACTCACGATCCTGCTTCAATCCGGCATGGATCCATTCCTTCAGGCGGCGATTGAGGAGGCCCGGAAAAGCCTCGGCGAGGGTGGCATTCCCATCGGCTCGATCCTGGTCTGCGACGGCAGGATCATCGGGCGCGGTCACAATCAGCGTGTGCAGAAGGGCAGCGTCATTCACCACGCCGAGATGAATTGTCTGGAGAACGCGGGGCGTTTCAAAGCCTCGATCTACCGGCGCTGCGTTCTTTACTCGACCCTCTCGCCGTGTCCGATGTGCAGCGGGGCGGCGTTGCTGTACAAAATTCCGCGCATCGTCATCGGGGAAAATGTCACCTTCACCGGCCCGGAAGACTACGTGCGCTCACAAGGCGTCCAGGTCCAGGTGCTGCAGGACCCGGCGTGCATTCAACTGATGCGGGAGTTCATCGCGGCGCGGCCGGAGCTGTGGAATGAGGATATTGGGGTGTGATTTGATCACGCCGCCGCCTTGTCCGCCTTGAGCCGGATCAAAGGTTTGGTGTCACCGAGCACCACGGGCCGCGTGATCTTGATCTGCAGAATGTCATCGCGGCTCGGAACGTCGAACATCACATCGAGCATCAGTTTCTCCAGCAGGCTGCGGAGGGCGCGGGCGCCGGTGCCCTTCTTGATTGCCTGCGCGGCCAGTTCGTCGAGGGCGTCGGTGGAAAACTCAAGTTCGACACCTTCCATGGCCATGAGTTTGGAGTATTGCTTGGTGAGCGCGTTCCGGGTGTCGGAGAGAATGGAAACCAACTGCTCCTCGGTGAGCTCCGCCAGCACGGTCACCATCGGCAAACGTCCCACGAATTCCGGGATGAAGCCGAAATTCAGCAGATCCTCGGGCTCGACGTATTGCAGGACGTTCTGCCGGTCGATGGCGGCGGTCTTGCAGCTTTCCACGGCCGCGCGGAAGCCCATGACATGCTTGCCGAGCCGTCGCTGGATGATGCGCTCGAGTCCCACGAAGGCGCCGCCGCAAATGAACAGAATGTCCGACGTGTTCACCCGGATATACTCCTGCTGGGGATGCTTTCGTCCGCCTTGCGGCGGGACGTTGCAGAGGGTGCCTTCCAGGATTTTCAGCAGCGCCTGCTGCACGCCTTCCCCGGAAACATCCCGCGTGATGGACACGTTTTCGGTTTTGCGCGCGATCTTGTCGATCTCGTCGATATAAACAATGCCCCGCTGCGCCCGCTTGACGTCGTAATCGGCGTTCTGGAGCAGCCGGAGGATGATGTTCTCAACGTCTTCACCCACGTACCCGGCCTCGGTCAGCGTCGTGGCGTCGGCGATGGCGAACGGCACGTCGAGTATCTGGGCCAGAGTCCGGGCGAGCAGCGTCTTGCCCGAACCGGTCGGGCCGACCATGAGAATATTGCTCTTCTCGATTGCCACCTCCGCGAGTGGATCGTGGGGAAGCGCGGGGCCGGTTTCCTTGTCCGACTCCGTTTCCTCGGTCCGGACGGAGGGTTCCTGCAGGATGCGCTTGTAATGGTTGTGCACGGCGACGGCCAGCGTCTTCTTCGCAGTGTCCTGCCCGACGCAGAACGCGTCGAGCTGCCGCTTGATCTCGGCGGGTTTGGGGACATTGATGCGGGACCGGTGCTTTCGGGTGGCGGTCGCCAGTTCCTTGTCCAGGACGTTTTTGCAAAGGACGACGCAGTTGTCGCAGATGTACACGCCGGGGCCGGCGATGAGTTTCTTGACTTCGGCGTGGGATTTGCCGCAAAAGCTGCAGAGGGTGATGTTGGTGGGGCGCGCCACGCGGCTATTCCTTTTTATCGGCCAGGCTGGTGGCCTTTTCGACCAGGCCGGGGATTTCCTTCCGGGACTGCACCACTTCATCCACCAGCCCGTACGCCTTGGCTTCCTCCGGTGACATGAAATTGTCGCGGTCGCAGTCCTTCTCGACCTGCTCGATCGTGCGGCCGGTGTGCTTCGAGACGATCGCATTGAGCCGCTGCTTCAGTTTCAACATGTAACGGACGCGGATCTCGACGTCGCTGGCCGGTCCTTCGGCCCCGCCGAGCACCTGGTGAATCATGATGTTTGCATTCGGCAGGGCATACCGTTTGCCTTTGGTGCCGCCGCACAACAACACCGCCCCCATGCTCGCCGCCTGGCCGATGCAATACGTGTTCACGTCGCACGTCAGGAACTGCATCGTGTCGTAAACCGCCAGCCCGGCCGTCACGCTGCCGCCCGGCGAATTGATGTAGAGGTGGATGTCCTTCTTCGGGTCTGTCATCTGCAGAAACAACAACTGCGCGATGATCAGGTTTGCCACCATGTCGTCCACCGGCGTTCCGAGGAACACGATCCGATCGACGAGCAACCGCGAATAAATGTCGTAGCCGCGCTCGCCGCGGCCGGTTTGTTCAACCACCATTGGGACCAGAAAATTTTCCATATTCGATTGAGTCTCCGATACGCAACGTACTGGAGGCGCCGGAGGAGGTCAAGGCGCATGGCGGGGCGACTCGATTTGGCCTGCCCTGCCGGGAGGCGCTCCGCGCAAAAACTCCGTGCACGGATGCACGAATCCTCTTACAAATTGCGCATGAACCTCTCGCTTGAACACATTGGGTTATCGGCGCGCGACCCGTCCACTTTAAGGGAATGGTACGTAAAAGTGCTGGGCGCCAGGGTCGTCTTCGACAACGGCCTCACGCCGTCCATGTTTCTTCTCTCGATTCCCGGCGGGGTGATGATCGAAATCTACGCCGGCGACTTCGGCCTCGAACAAACCCGGAACAACAAATTGAACGGCTGGCGGCACGCCGCGCTGCGGGTGGATTCCCTCGAAACCGCAAAAGCGGAATTGGAAGCGCGCGGCGTCGAATTCACCGAGGACGTCAGGCCCGCGGGCGGCGGCGGCCGCGTTCTCTTTTTCCAGGATGCCGAAGGCAATCTGCTGCACCTCGTCGAACGCTCCGCCGGCTTCCCCCAGCCTGCATAGCCGCCATTGTGAAACGGCGGAGATCGCCGGTGCGGGACAGGTCCGCCAATTCACATTGGCGGCTACAAGGATTTCGCCGCCGCCAGCCGTTTCCAGATCAGACGGAACGCGCTCGCGAATTCCTGCGGCAGCGCGGCGATGCGGCGCGTGACTTCGTCCGGCGCGAACCATGCCCCGCGCTCGATCTCGTCGGGATTTAATTCAAACGGCCCCTCGGCGTCGCTGCGATAGACCCACACAAACTCCTGGTCGGTATCCGGGCCGGCGGCGATTTTAAACAGCCGCTTCGGCCCCTCCTCGAGCCGCAGTCCGATTTCCTCCCGCAACTCGCGCACCGAACACGCGTCGTAATCCTCTCCGCTGTCAACATGGCCGGAGGCCGAGGAATCCCACAGCCCGGGCTGCCGGTCCTTTTTCATCGACCGTTTCTGGAGGAAAACCTGCCCACACGAATTGAAGACCAGCACATGGATGGCGCGATGCAGCAGACCGAGCCGGTGCACCTCGCCGCGCGGCGATTGACCGACCACCTCGTCGCGATCGTTGACTACATCAAAGATTTCTTCGGACATGATTACTGTGCGCCGTTGTTCGGCACGGCACGGCAGAGGATCTCGGAAAGCTGCACGAATTGCGACAATGTTACGTCCTCCGCCCGGGCCGTCGCGGAGAGTTTCAGTCGTCCGAGCGCGCCGTCCAGGGTATCGGCAGGCCAATCGGCCTTCAACAGCTTTGCCATCATCTTCCTCCTCTGGGAAAACGCGCGCTTCACGATGCCGATGAATGCACGCCGCGATTCGGGCGCGAGCAGGGTCCGGCGGCGAACCAGGCAAACGCACGCCGAATCGACGTCCGGTTTCGGGAAAAAGCAGCTTGCCGGAATTCGGAACCAGCCGTGCGGCTCGAAATCGAGCTGCACCAGCAGCGTCAGCACCCCGTAATCCTTTTCGCCGGGCTTGGCCAGGAGTCTCCTGGCGACTTCGAACTGCAGGGTGGCCACCATCCGCTGCGGCGCACGCACGCCCTGCGCCAATTCCGCCAGGATTGGCGACGCCACCGAATAGGGCAGGTTCGCAACCAGCTTCCAGCCATTCCAATCACGAGCCTCGCGTTTCAGGTAGTCGAGCGCATCGTCGTGGACAAGGCGCAGATGGGGAGTCGCGACCGGCCCCTCACCCGGCCCGCGGCCGCCTGCTCCCATCGGATGGGACAGGGCCGGGTCGGACGGTTCGTCGGCGATCACCGCATGAAATCTTTCCCGCAGCACCGCCACCAGTCTGGCATCTTTTTCGATGGCGAGGACTTCGCCCGCCCGCGGCAGCAACATTTCCGTCAGCGGCCCCAGGCCGGGGCCGATTTCCAGGACCCTGTCCTGAGCCGTCAATTCCGCCGCTTGCACGATGCGCCGAAGCTGGTTGGCATCGTGCAGGAAATTCTGGCCGAGGGATTTGGTCAATTGAATCCCTTCCCGCGCCAGGCACTCGCGCATTTCGGTCAATTTCATGGCACCAAACAAACCCAGGATGCGCTCAACACCGCACCCCGGCCAGAATCGCTTTCAGTGCGGCGACCGCGCCCGCCAGTTGCGCCCGGGTGATCGTCAGCGGCGGCGTGAAACTGATCACGTTCGCGTGTGCGCCTTCAGGCAGGAGAATGAATCCGCGGCGCAACAGGGCCTTGATCACATCCAGGGTTTCCTCCGTGGCGGGCCGTCCATCGGGAAAGCGCAGTTCGACCCCGGCCAGCAGGCCCAGGCCGCGGATGGCGATTTTAAATTTGAGATTTGGAATTTGAGATTGGAGCAGGTTCAGGAGATGGCCGCCGAGGTTGGCGCTGCGCTCCACAAGTCCAAGCCGCCGGAGGACGTCGATCTGCGCCAAAGCCATGGCACAACCGACCGGATGACCCAGGAAGGTGCTGGTATGGATCGCTTCCCCGTGCGACACCGGCCATGCGGCATCCATAAGGTCGGCGCGACCGACGCAGGCCGAAAGTGGAAAGCCGCCGGTCAGCGCCTTGCCGAGACAGATCAGGTCCGGCGTGACGCCGGCATGTTCGCACGCAAACCATTTTCCGGTGCGGCCGAAACCGGTGTAAATCTCGTCCAGAACCAACAACGCCCGGTGCCGGTCGCAAACCCGGCGGAGCATCGGCAGGAATTCCGGCGGCGGGATGTTGATGCCACCCCGCACCTGGACGGGTTCGACCAGCACGGCGCCGACCTTTCCGCGGCGCAGGATTCTGCAGATGCGGTCCTCGGCGGCCTTGATCGCGGGCGTCCCCGCCGCCGGGCGCCGCGGATCGGAAGTCCCGTGTACCATCGCGACCGACGGAAAAGGAACGAAATGGCCAAACTCGCGGAGCTGGGAACGAAACGGCCCGCGAAAATGGTCGCGGTGCGTCGCGTTCAACGCGCCGTAGCCCAGGCCGTGATAAGCGCCTTCGAAGACGATCACGCCCGGTTTGCCGGTCGCCAGCATCGCCGTTTTCAGAGCCGCCTCGACCGCTTCAAACCCGGAATTGCAGAAAATTGTCCTCCCTGTGGCCGCCGACGCGGATCGCCGGCCATTGGGATGAGTGTTCCGACCCCGCCGCGAATCCTCCTTCGACGCCGCAGCCCAGCGCTCGAACGTCCTTCGGCTCAATTCCCGGGCGAGCAGGGCCTTCAGTTCGTGGGGATGGACGTCCCCCATCGCGTGCAGGAGCCTGGCCATCTGACGCTGCCCTGCCCGGATAACTTCGGGGTGGGCATGACCGGCAGCCGCGACCCCGAAAGCCGCCGTCAAATCCAGGTATTTTTTGTCGTCCGCATCCCAGACGTGCACACCCCGGGCGCGATCCCAGACGATCGGCCACGATCCGTCCGGGTCGACAAATGTGACGTTGCGCGATTCGTATCGGCGCAACAGATTGAGAACCTGGCGCGCGGTCACGGCTGTTCCCCCGCGGAAACTGAACCAGCCGGTATCGTCACATCGTCGGATCGTTGACTCGTTGCAACGGCACCATCCGGGAACGAGGAAGGGATGCAAGGAATGAACTTTTGAACGGATGTCTGTCTGTTTGGTTTCATCGAGGGTGGCATCCGTCAAACCCTCCGCTGTTCCGGGGGCCATATGACCTTGTGGATCTGGACCTGAAAACGCGCCGGCACGGCGTCGGCGATGATTCTCTCAGCCAACTCCCGGTGCGAAATCGGCGTGTGCCCCGCAGGCGACTGCTTCAGCGATTTGTCCTGCTGCCCGGGCGAAAGCGGATGGACCCAGGAGAACAGGATGGGGCAGATCGAATCCAAACCGTGCGACGCAATCTGTTCCCTGGACCATTCGTAATCCTCCCGCGTGCCGATCACGAATTTGATCTCGTCGGTGGGCCGGAGATGAGCCAGGTTCTCCCATCGATTCCTGTTCGTCTCGCCGCTGCCGGGGCATTTCAAATCCATGATGCGCCGCACGCGCGGGTCCACCGGCGAGATGTCCAGTGCGCCGCTGGTTTCGATCAACACGGTCAGGCCGTCATCACAAAGGCCCGCCATCAAGGATAAGACGTTCTCCTGAAGCAGCGGTTCGCCGCCCGTGAGTTCCACCAGCGGCAGCGTGCCGGGCGGAGGGCGGGACGTGAGACGTTTGAACGGCGCGGCAAGGCGACGCACCTCGTCGCGAACTTTCGACACGGTCATTTTCCGGCCTCCGGCAAAGGCATACGCCGTGTCGCAATAGGAGCACCGCAAGTTGCAGCCGGTCAGCCGGACAAAGACGCATGGCAGGCCGGCGAAGGTGCTTTCGCCCTGTAGGCTCAAATAAATCTCATGGATGACCAATGTTTCCGACACGCGCGGATGTTGGGGTTTGGAGGGCTCCGCCACCGGGCCACCAGCGGGTTTGATCACGCTCGAGACAGACATTTTAGTTCTTTGTATCATCCGGGGTTGCGTCATAGAATCACTTCCCGAATTCACCGACTCATCGCCGCATGCCCGCCGGCGATCAGCGCGCGGAGTATGCCAGATCAAAAACCAGAATTCAAAAATCAAAAAATCCTTCCCGCCGTGCAAGTTTACGATCACCCGACGTCCCGGATGGCCTGCCAGCAGTTCGATCTGGTCGCCGATCATCTTGTGCAATGCGGGCGGGGTGGTGGTAAGCTGCTTCTGGGCATTGAACGGGTGCGGGAATCCAAGCGCATTCGCGGACTGTTCCCGTGATTTCTGTCATAAAAACTTAGGACAAGATCGAGGGTGGTTTCACTTGACCTGTTATGGGTTACGGGATTAATTGATTGTGTGAAACATTCATTATTTGCAGTGCTGTTTGGGTTGGCGTTGGTGGCCGGTTGCAGCAAGAAGCCGGCTGAGTCGGCCCCCCCGGTTCAATCACAACCCACAGACCAGTCAACCACCGCTCCGGCGGCGGACAATTCCTCCACCGTCCCAACGCCTGCGGATGCGCCGGTTGAAGTGCCTACGGCTTCCCCGGCGAATGCTGTTATTTCCGCCCCGGAAAATGGAAACATGGCCAAAACTCTGGGTGATTTAACGCTGGCGGTCAGCTCTTACATGGGGAGCACCCGGAGCCGGCCAGCCACCTTTGAAGAGTTTGTCGCCAATAGCCACGTCGTTGTTCCACCGGCCCCGGCCGGAAAGAAATATGCCTTGGATGCGAGAGCTCGCGTGATTTTAGTGAATCAATAATGAACCACGGAATACTTATGAACCACAATTTGAGACCCTCAATCAAGAAAACCCGGCGGGCAAGGGTGCCTGCGGCTCGCGCTGCGTTCACTCTGATCGAGCTGTTGGTCGTCATCGCGATCATCGCCATCCTGGCTGCTCTGTTGCTTCCGGCGCTGGCTGCAGCCAGATCCAAGGCTCAGAAGACACAGTGCGCGAACGGTGAGAAGCAATTGTATCTCGGCATCAACCTGTTTACCGGAGACCATAATGAAATGTTCCCGCCTGCCGCGTTTCAGGGAGGAGCCGCAGGACCTGTTAGTCCGAGTCAGTTGTCTTGGGACAGCTACATTAACCGCTATATCGGCGGCAACGCGCCCAACAGCTCCATGCTAGTGGGTAATCTTTTCCTGGATATTTGTCCCAAGATCTTGCTCTGCCCTGCTGACCCCAGAGGCGCTAATTGGCCAGGCCAAAATGGGCTGTGGGGACGTAGAACTTATGCGATGCCGTGGGCTGATAAGTATTTTCAACAACCCATGCTGGGTGCCACTAGCAAAGTTCCCTATGACTTGTCGCTTGGCACAACTGTCAACATCGGAGTCTATTGGCTCGACGGCAGCGTCCCGGCGGACTTTGACGCAAAGAGCTTTAAAACCTCGATCATCGCTGATCCCAGCGGAACACTTCTGTTGGTCGAACAGGCCGACAACTCTAATGCGGCTGCCAATGTGTGGCCGGCGGTCAGCCAGGGACCTTCGACTCCCGACCCGAACCAAGCCCTGTTTCAGATGTGTCCAGGCGTGCCCCTGCCGGCTGTGAATTCATCGACCCACAACGTCAACACGGGACAGTGGTTGTACAAGGCTCACGGCTATAGATTCAATTACCTCTTTCACGATGGCCATGTCGAAAACCTCACGACCAACGCAACCATCGGCGGCCTCGGGACCCTGACCGCTCCCCAAGGAATGTGGACAATCACGAAGAATGACTGAAAGCGCCTGACGCGGTTCGAGACAGGCCCGCCAAACATAATCTATTCTACCGTGGAATCAGCCGATGCGGTCGCATCGGCTGATTTTTTTGGCCATGATCTTTCAGAGACAAACCAGTGCGCCGCCAAATCAGGCCCATCCAAAACCCGGCGGCGATTTTGATGGCGATGGGAGCGCCCCGACCGACCGAAATTGCACCCACCCAATCTTGACGCGGCCGCCCCGGTTGGCCAGAGTCTCGGCATGTACAGAATCATCGGGGCCGACGGGAGAGAGTATGGTCCGATCTCACTGGAGCAGTTGGGCCGGTGGATTGTCGAAGGCCGCGCCAACGCTGAAACGAAAACAATTGCGGAAGGTTCGGCGGAGTGGAAGCCACTAGGATCCCTTCCCGAATTCTCGTCCTGGTTCGGGAAGGCCTCCCCGCCAATGCCACCGCGTCCGGCGCCGGCCGTGGTGACGGGTCCTGTGCTGCTGAAGAGGACGAATCTCTTCGCCCTGGCCGGTTTCGTTTTGGGCATCCTGTCCCTCTGCTGTTTCTGCTTCTACGGCCTGCCGTTCAATCTCCTGGGCCTGATCTTCTCCATCATCGGGTTGGTTCAGATCGAGAACAACCCCCAGCTCTACCACGGCAAAGCACTCGCCATCACGGGACTTGTGCTCTCCATCCTGAGTATTGTCTTTGGAATGAGCCTGCTGGCGCTCTGGGGAACGGGTGGCGCATGGCGGCGGTTGCCCCGTCGCGCGTTCAGGCTCTGAGATGCAAGCCGCTTCCATGAAACGAGCCGCTTTCGCAAGTTGCCTGGGCGGCGGAGTCGCAGGAGCGCTGGTTTTGTTTTTCCTCGATCCCGCGCACACTCCGATCTACCCGGTCTGCGCCTTTCATCGTCTCACAGGATTGGATTGTCCCGGGTGCGGTTCCTTGCGGGCGCTGCACGCATTGTTGCACGGGCATCCGGTGATGGCGCTGCACGATAATCTGCTTTTGGTCATTTCGCTCCCGATATTCGCCTGGCTGGGTTTCCGTTTTGCCTCGAGCCAGATCCAGGGGCGCCCCGCGGAAACCATCCGGCCGATCTGGCTGTGGCTGTACCTCGCAGCGTGGCTGGCGTTTGGTGTTCTACGGAACCTGCCGTTCCAGCCCTTCGCGTCCTTCGCCCCGTAAGCGGAACCGTCTCCTCCTGCCAGCCTGAGCTTGCGGAAACCGTCTGAATCGCATACAAGCTCCTTCAACGCAACGGAACCACCTATGTATAAAATCATCGGAGCGGACCAAAAGGAGTACGGACCGGTCACGAGCGATCAGATAAGGCATTGGATCGCCGAGAGCCGCGTCAACGCCCAAACCCGAGTGCGGGCCGCCGATTCGCAGGAGTGGCAGTTGCTTTCGGCACTCCCGGAATTTGCCGAAGCATTTGGCGTCTCAGCGTCGACGAGCGCCCCTCCGGCAGCGGCGCAACTGCAAGCCGACGCCGGCCGGGATGCGGCGCTGCAGGCGGTCAAAGGTCCGGCCATCGCACTCAAAGCGACCGCCATTCTTGGCCTTCTGATCGTGGTGGTGGGTTTGGTCTTCAATGTGCTCACGCTTGCCGGCATCGACATCGGAATACAACAGTTTGGCGATCCGCAGTTGCAGAGAATTTTCAGCCGGCTGGGCGGCGCCGCTGGCATTATCGAGAATATCATCGGCGGAGCGGTGGGCGTTGTGATTCTGATGGGTGCACGGAGGATGCAAGCCTTGGAAAAGTATCAGTTAGCGTACACGACGAGCATTCTGGCCATGTTGCCATGCATCTCGCCGTGCTGCCTGTTCGGGCTCCCTTTCGGCATCTGGGCGCTGGTGGTACTGAACCGGCCGGAAGTAAAAGCGCAGTTCACTTGATCCGTGTCGGGACAATTGCCCATGTCGCAGCCGGGAAGCATCAGTTACCAGCGGGCGGTCACCTGCTGTCTGATCAACCAGCTCGCCACACCCGGGCTGGGTTCGCTGATCGGCCACCGGCGGCTTCCCGGGATTGGCCAGTTGATTCTGTCGGTTGCGGGCTGCGCCCTCATCCTGGGGTGGTGGACCGGTGTCCTGTATCGGGTGTACCTTCAACAACTCGGCGAAGCAATGCCCCTATCCTCGCATGGCTCGCTGGGAAAATGGGGTCTGATCTGTTTCGGAGCCGGCTGGGTGTGGTCGCTGGCAACGAGCTGGAGTTTGTTGCGGCAGGCCAGGGCTTTCAAGCCCGCCGAACTCGGCTCGGTTCCGCCCCGGATCCCGGGGCCGCCGCCGGCCCAACCGGGCTGAAATCATTGAACCGACCGGTGCTGGCTCCCCTTCAAAAAGTGAAACTTTTGTTCAACCGTCTGTGTTCTGTTCGGGAGGATTCCACGTCCCGGAGCGGATCGGCGGCTGACCGGGGCAGAGGAGCCCTCTCGTAATCCGGAGCCATAGAAGCGTATTATGTATAAGATCATCGGAGCAGACGGCCGGCAATACGGTCCTGTCGGCGCGGACCAGATGCGGAGATGGCTCGCGGAAGGCCGGATCAATGCCCAGACCCTCGTCCAGCCCGACGGCGCCCAGGAGTGGAAACGGCTGGGTTCATTTTCCGAATTCACCACGGACCCCGAGGCGGAGCCGCAGCCTGGGCCCCATGCGCCACCGACGATCGGCGCCTTGTCCTCCACCGTGGCTGCCCGGGCGTCGAACAAAATTCCGGCGGGTGTGTGCGGAATCCTGCTCGGGGGACTTGGCATTCACAAATTCATCCTGGGACATAACACGGCTGGGGCGATCATGCTCCTGGTGACGATCATTGGAGGGGTGCTCACTTGCGGTGTGGCGGCGGGAGTGATGCACCTCATCG
>JBEKFT010000007.1:0-12136 GCA_050013175.1 Verrucomicrobiota bacterium | reverse complement strand
CGGGCGCCAGAGGATCCGTGGGATTGATCCGCACGTAGTGGCGCGGGAAACCCCCGACCAGCTCGCCGCACGTGGTCACGGTCCATT
This sequence comes from Verrucomicrobiota bacterium, assembly GCA_050013175.1. GTDB lineage: Bacteria > Verrucomicrobiota > Verrucomicrobiia > Limisphaerales > BOG-1460 > BOG-1460. The sequence goes on along the minus strand of JBEKFT010000007.1, from coordinate 12,049 downwards.
CCTCGATGTGCGCGGCCAGCCAGTCGGCATAGTTCAGAATAAACTCCGCCGTGAGGGTTTCGCCGACGCACTTGGCGAACTCCGCGGCACACACCAGGCCGGCAATCACCGTCGCGAGCGTCGAGGGTGAATAGCCGGCGTTTTCCTCCCAGCGTTCCTGCGCGGTGACCGGGCCCTGGCGTATGAGATAGGCCGCGGCACGAAAAATCATGACACGTGGATCGAACCGGCCCAGCGAGGTGTCGTTGTTGCGCAAACGCCACGCCAGCAGGATCGGAGCGGCAATTTCATCCAGTTGCACACCGGACCAGTAGGCCTTCCCATTGATCCAACTGTTTTGCGGGAAACTGCCGTCCGCCCGCTGGCTGGCCGCGAGCCAGATCAAGGCGCGCAGCGGGGTCCCGGTCTGGCCTGTCGCCAGCAGCGCGGTCGCGCTCTGCACCAGGTCGCGCGTCCAGACCAGATGATAGCCGCCCAGATCATTGTCGCACTTCGTTTCGCCCCAGGGGATGCTCATCGACGCCACCAGTGCGCCTTGGAACAACTTGTCTTCATGGGCGAGCAGGATGCAGCGGCTGAGCCGGTACAGGTGACCGTCGTCCGAGGTGTGCCGGCTGAAATCATACTTCGGATTGACGACCGTGCGCTGCCACTGGCGGACATAGGCCGCGCGATGAGTTTCGAAGGGCTCCGCCAGCGATTGCAGCATCTTCGCCACCGTGCTCTGGCAGCTTCCTCCGAGGGCGATGGCGATCGTGAAATCGTCACCCGCCCGAAGATCGACTTCACCCGTCAGCGCGATGTTGCCGTCGTTCGCCTCGTTGAATTCCCAGTCCATTTGGAAATGGTTCATCAAATCCTGCCAACCGTCGCTGGCGCCGACATATCCGACCGACCGCCGCGAAAATCCGGCGCTGCATCCCATGACCAGATGGATGTCCTTGCGTTCCGCATGGAGCAGTTGGTTGCCGTTGATGTCGGAACACCAGCCGGAGTTGCCGGCGCCATGGCGCTCGATATGCGGCGCCAGCAGCGCGTAGAGGTGCAGCCTGCCGCGCAGGGATGGATCGGCCACTTCGAGCCTGGTATGCACGAGCAGCACCGACCGGTGCGGATCTGCAAGGACGTGTTTGACCAGCCGGTAACGCCCGCTGGGTTCCGAGTTGGTGAGGCGATAGAAAACACAATCGCGTTCCGGGTATTCGATCCGGTGGTCCAGGTCGCGCTTTTCCTCGTGGCAAAACGTTTCCCCGTCCGTGATCAGGAACTGAAAATCACGCGTGTTCGGTGTGTCAACCGAGGGGTAGTAAATCTCGTTGACGATGCCATGGCTGAGCGTGAACCAGAGCCGGCAGCTCGTGTGATAGGCGGTACCCAGGCCTTCCTTCGCGCTGGACGTCCAGCGGGGTTCGATGCCGGGCGCGCCGAATGCCATCGGGTTTTCAGACGGGTTCATGCGGGTATTCGTTGCGGTATCGCTGCAGGGCGCCGAGATAATCGGCGTAACCGAGCTCGGCTCGCAACGGCTCGAAGAGGTTCCAATAACAGCGCGACCCTCCGCTGCCGACCTCCTTCTCCAGATGATGCCAGAGGTCCGCCGTGACGCGATTGTTATCGAGCAGAGTGTTGTCCACGTGGAACAGGAAAACGGTTTTGCCGGGAGCCGGCCCTTTGGGATGTTTCATTTGTATTCGCTTTTTTGGACGAATCGCTCATGAGTTGATCCAGTATAAAGTTTGGTCCAAAGGCGGTGTCGGCCTCGGGATGCGTTTGCATTATTTCCCAGAAGGGCGGCGGGTGAAAGCTTTTTGAGCAGCCCCTTCGCCCCGGACGCATCGTGAGGGAGTGTTGCCCAAAGACTCGGAGCGCGGCTCCATGAGCCCGCAGCACGGCTGAAAACCGGGGCGCTCTGGAATCCACCCACGCACCACGCATTGCGGGGCTGCTGCAGGTCACAGACCTGCTCTCCGGAGCGCGGACATGGCTGTGCACGCTCCCCCCGGTTTGTGACGAAAGCCGGCGCGCGGCCGGGGCGTCAGGATTTCAGAATGTATTCGGCCTTGAAGTCGCGTTTGCTCGAATCGTGCTCGAGTTTGAAGCCGACCTTTTTGCTGACGTGCTGCATGCCGTAATTGTCGGCCAGCACGATGGCGGTGATGCGCGACAGCTTCTCGTCGCGTCCGATTTGCACGAGTCGTTTGAGCAATTCCGTGCCGAGGCCCTGGCGCTGCCACTGGTCGTTGATCAGGAGCGAAAATTCGGCTTCGTTCCGCCCATGCGCCTTGCTCAGCCGGCCCACGCCGATAATTTCAAACGCGCCGCCCTTCGGATTCTTGCGCTCGGCGACCAGCGCGATTTCGCGGTCGTAATCGTTGAAGCAGATTCGCGTCAGCCGCTCGTGCGCGATGCGCTGGTCCAGTTTGATCTGGTTGAAATAGCGGTGATACACGCTCTCCTCGGAGAGCGTTTCATGGAACTTCACCAGCAACGGCTCGTCTTCAGGCCGGATCGGACGAATCGTGACCGCCGTGCCATCTTTCAGCTTCCACGGGGACACAAATCGGGTCGGGTAGGGGCGGATGGCGAGCCGGGGCAGTTTGTCTTCCGTCGTCTTCGCGTCGTGCAGGATCACCCGGGCGTCGAGCGCGACCAGGTCATCGGCGGACGCGAACAAGGGGTTGATATCGATTTCCTTGATCCACGGCTGTTCGGCGACGAGCTGGCTAAAGCCGACCATGATTTTTTCCAGCGCGGCGAGATCCACCGGCTTGCGGCCGCGAACGCCTTTGAGCGCGTGATAGATCCGGGTCGTCTCCATCATGCGGCGGGCGAGGGTGGTGTTGAGCGGGGGCAGGGCGAGGGCCTTGTCCTTGAACACTTCAACGAGCTGGCCGCCCATGCCGAAAAGGAGCACCGGGCCGAACTGGGGATCGATGCTGCTGCCCAGAATGATCTCGTAGCCTTCGCTCAATTGGATCATCTTCTGCACCGTCACGCCCTGGAAATGTTTGGCGCCCGCCTTTTCCGTGCAGGCGGCTTTGATCGCCTTGAAGGCCTGGCGGACTTCGGCCTCGTCCTTGAGGTTCAATTGCACGCCACCCACGTCGGTCTTGTGCGTGATGGTCTCGGAATAGAGCTTCAGGACGGCCGGAAATCCGATTTCACCGGCCAGTTTGGCGGCCTGGGCCTCGGTCGTGGCAATCCTGGTGACGACGGTCGGGATGCTGTAGCAGGCGAGCAGTTCCTTGGATTCAGCCTCGGTCAGGATCGTGCGGCCCGCCTTCTTCACGGATTCAATCAACGTCCGGGCCTTGGATCGGCCCGAAGCCAGATCGTCCGGATTGGCCGACGGCACCGGGGTTTCGTAGAGCGCCCGGAGATTGTCCGCGTAGCGCCACATGGACGTGAACACCCGCGCTGCGGTGTCGGGATACGGAAAGGTCGGGATCCCCGCGTCGTTGAGGATCTTCTCGCCGGCGGCGACATCGGCGCCGCCCATCCAGCTTGCGATCACGGGCTTGCCTTCGATGTGGCCGAAGGCCCTGAGCTTCTCGGCGGTGCCGGTTGGATCGGTCATCGCCTGCGGCGTGAGGATCACGAGCAATCCGTCGCTGTTCGGATCGCGGCCCGAAATCTCGAGTGTCTTGGCATACGTCTCCGCGCTGGCGTCACCGAGCACGTCGATGGGGTTGTTGTGCGACCAGGCGGCGGGAAGGATTTTATTGAGTTCACCGATGGTGCCTGCGGACACTTCTGCGAGGGCGCCGCCGCTGGTCAGGAGCGCGTCCGTGGCCAGCACGCCCGGGCCGCCGGCATTCGTGATCATGGTCATGCGATTGCCCCTGGGCCGGGGCTGACGGCCCAGCACTTCCGACATGTAGAACAGGTCGGAGATGTTGTTGACGCGCAACACGCCGCAGCGCTTGAAGGCGGCTTCAAGAACGTCGTCGCTGCCGGTCAGCGAGCCGGTGTGGGAGGCAGCGGCTTTGGCGGCGCCGGCGGTGCGCCCGGGCTTGATGACGATGATCGGCTTAGTCAGCGCGACTTCGCGGGCGGCCGACAGGAACGCGCGGGCGTCCCCGATGGTCTCCATGTAGATCACGATGCTCTTGGTGTTCGGGTCGTCTCCGAGATAGTAAATCAAATCGCCCCAACCGACATCGAGCATGGAGCCGATGGACACGAACGCGCTGAAACCGACGTTTTCCTTCAGACTCCAGTCCAGGACCGCGGTGCACAAGGCGCCGCTCTGGCTCAGGAAGCCGACGTTGCCGCGCCGGGCGATGGTGCTGGCGAACGTGGCGTTCAGGCCGTTGGCGGTCATCATGACGCCGAGGCAGTTCGGGCCGACGATGCGCATCCCGCCGCGGCGCGCGTCGGCGAGGATTTTCTGCTCGAGAACCGCCCCCTCGGGACCGGTTTCCTTGAAGCCGGCGGAAATGATGATGGCGCCCGCCACGCCGGCCGCGACGCAATCCTGGATGATGCCCGGCACCGTCTTCGCCGGCGTGCAGATGACCGCCAGGTCCACCTTTTCCGGCACGGCCGAGATGCTCGGAAATGCCTTCACGCACAAGACCGAGGCCCGCTTGGGGTTGACCGGGTACACGACACCGTCGAATCCGCCGCGGCCGAGATTCTGGAAGACCGTCCTGCCCACGCTGCCGGAGTTCTCGGTGGCGCCGATGACGGCGATCACTTTGGGTGAAAAAATGGAATCCAGCGGATGTCTGCGCGCCCGCAGAATGTCATGCGCGGACTCGACCGGTTGGGAGTTGGGTTCAGCTAAAGTTTGCATGCAAGATTTCAAAAAGATTCAGGAAAATTCCTGTCATTATTCCGTGCCGGCGCGTTCGATTCACCAAGGCGTGAAGCGAACCTGCCTGGACCTGGGAAAGTTCGCAGGCGTGCGGGTTGCGGACTTCCCTCTGTTTGCCAAACATTAACCGTTTTTTGCAGAACCGCCACCCTGTACCGGGTGCGCGGCGCGGAAGCCTCGTCGCGAGGGCTGCAAATGGCGGTTTCGGCCCGCGTGCCCAGCCAGCAGGTTCGACGGCTGGCCGAAGTGAGGCGCAATTGCGGGTTGGGAAGCCTCCAAGTCTTTAATCAAGCCCGACCGCGACTTCTCAATCGTTGATTCCCCAGCCTTCGAGGATCGGCGTCCGGTTGTAGGGCAGAATCACGGCCTCCCGGGGTGACTCGGTGGGCTGCGCGCCCGAGACCGGCGGCAGGCTGCTTTCCGGAAACGGGATTTCCTGGGGCAGAAAATCGATCTTCGCCTCGGCGGCCGCATCCTTGAGAAGGGAATGCGCCAGGACGGCGGCCTGGACGTCCTCACCTGTGAAGTCCACCAGCGCCATGAGTGCCGCCGCCTGCCCCCGCTTCCGCGGGACCCAGCCGGTGATCCAGGTCTTGACGGAGTCGGGCAATCCCCCGTTCCTGGCGTTGGCGACGATGATCACGTCCGCTTCGATAGCATCGTCCACGGCGATCTGGTTGAGCTTGGTGCTGCGCAGCACGTCAAACTTCCACATGCTACTGCGCAATTCGGCGCCGCCGCCGAGCTGGGAGACCAGGAAGTGGTAGGCATCCATGGCCCGCTTGCCGGATGCGAAATCGTCGTAAGCCATCACCACCCGGAAGGCCGGTTTGGGCGGGCCTCCTGCAGCCCGGGGGATCCCCTGAGGAGGGCTTGCTTTCACTTACTTCACCCTGCGCGTGGGTCTGCGTCTGGCAATCCGGAAATGGGCGCAACAGTTCTAGGGGAATTGCCTAGAGCCACTAAGTGATTTTGAATTGTTCAGACCCGGCCTGCGCCTCGGACCAGCGAACGGCGTAGCGGATGAGGTCGGTGGCGGTGTTGACTTTGAGTTTCTCCTTGATATTGGCGCGATGCACCTCGACTGTTTTCACGCTGAGGTGCAGGTGGTCGGCGATTTCACGCGTGCCTTTTCCCTCACCGATCAGTTGAAACACTTCGAACTCCCGGTCGGACAATCGTTCGACGGACGACCCGGCGTTCTCGGAGCGGCGTCCGGAGAAGATTTCCAGGATGTGCGCCGACATTTTGTCGCTGACATAAATGTGCCCGCTCAGGACCTGGCGGATGGCCTCCACCAGTTTCTTGCCCCCTTCCTGCTTCATGATATAGCCGCGCGCCCCGGCTCGCAGCACGCGTTCGGCGTACAGGGATTCATCATGCATGGAAACCACCAGGATCAGGACCTTCGGACACAGCACGTGAATGTCCTTGATCAACTCCAGTCCGTTCTTGTCGGGGAGCGAAATATCCACCAGCGCGAGATCGGGCTTTTGGGCCGCCGCCAGGTCGAGCGCCTGGGCCGCCGTGTCGGCTTCGCAACACACCATCAGGTCCGGCTCGCTCGTGATCAATTGGGCCAGACCCTGGCGCATCATCGGATGGTCATCGACGATCAGAATCCGTTTTTTCCCCTTGGAGTTGGTTTTTCTTGGGGCCACTTGCGTTCGCTTTCTGTTCAGAGTTGGAGCTGAGCGCGACGGCGCACAGGACGCGCCCGCCGCCCTCCGGGTTGTTGTCCAGGGCCAGCGTTCCGCCGATCATTCCCGCACGGGATTGCATGATGCGCAAGCCCATTCCACTTTGGCGTGGTGGGATTTGGGGGAAGCCGCTCCCGTTATCGTTGACGGCCAGCAGCAGCTGGTTCTGCTGCTGTGCCAATCGAATCACGATTTGCGTGGCCCTGCCATGTTTGATGGCGTTGGACACGGCCTCCTGTGCGATGCGGAAGAGATGGGTCGCCACGGCCGGGTCCCGCACCGGCACGGGGGCCTGGCACTCGAAGCGACAGCCGAGCTGGAAGACTTTTTCCGTGTTGGATGCCAGTTCCTGGAGCGCGGCCATGAGGCCTTCCGATTCGACGGTGACGGGAGAAAGGCCGAGGGCGAGCAGGCGCGTCTGGCGGATGGCTTGGCGCACGTGTCCGGCGATCTCGCCCACGCGCTTCGCATCGACTTTGGATCGAGGCGCGATCTTCTGTTCGAGCGCCTGGCTCATGAATTCGATCCCGGCGAGTTGCTGGCACAGGCCGTCGTGCAGGTCCTGTCCGATGCGGCGCTGTTCGCGATCGCTGATTTCCAGGATCTCCTTCTCGAGCCGTTTGCGCTCGGTCATATCGCGCAGGATCACCAGCCAGTGGGTGATGCGACCGCTCTTGTCGCGGACCGGTCCGACGCGCCATTCGACCCAGTGTTCCTCGTCGGCGATGCGATGCGTGGAAACGCCTTCCAGGAAGGGTTCCTGTTCCGGGAGCCCCTGCCGCAGCCGCTCCTGGACGGCGCTCAATCCGCCCAACGCGCTCAGCGGTTGTCCCGTCACCCGCTCCGGCGAATAGCCGGTCAGTTGTGTAAAACTGGGGTTGACGTAGAGAATCCGCGGATCGGGAGAGTCCGCATCGGCAATCAGCACGGCGCTGAATCCGCGCTCCACCACGCTTTCGACGAGGTTCACCCGCTCCTCGGCCGCGGCGAGGCGGCGCTCCGTTTCGATCTGCTCGAGGACGTGTTTGACCACCTCGGGCACGAACTGCAGGAACTCGACGTCCTTGACGAGGTAGTCTTTCGCACCGCCCTTCATCATTTCGACCGCTACGCGTTCATCGCCCTGTCCTGTGATGACGACAAAGGGAAGCAGGGGCCGGGTTTCCGACAGCCGCCGGATGAGTTCCTTGCCTTCCATGTCCTGAAGTTTCAGGTCCAGCAGCAGGAGGTCGGCGTCATTCGCGGCCAGCCACGCCAGCGCCTCCCGGCCGGAACGGGCGCTGCCGGTGCGGAATCCCTCCCGCTGCAGCGCCTTCTCGATGAGGCGCAGAAGGCCGCGGTCGTCGTCCACGATGAAAATGGTTCGCTGGTTCGCGCCGCCCTGCATACGACTGGCTTCTGTCAATCACCCGCCGCCATTGATGTCGGGAATCTGAACGAGGGAAATATAAAGTCCCAGGCTTTTGATGGCATCCGCAAACTTGTCGTAATCCACGGGCTTGACGATGTAGCTGTTGCATCCAATTTCATGGCACCGCTGGACCTCGCGCGGATCATCCGTCGTCGTCAGCATGATGACGGGAACCTTGTGCAAATCGGGATCGGCCTTGATCTGGCGCAACACTTCGACGCCATCGACGCGCGGCATGCGGATATCCAGCAGGAGCAGGTAGGACACGTCCGCGGCGCGGCGCCGGCCGGATCCGCGTCGGAAGAGAAAGTCCAGGATGGCCTGCCCGTCCGCGAACCACTGGACGCCGTTGTGCAGACCCGCGCGCGTGAGGTTCTTCTCGATCAACCGCGCGTGGCCCGCGTCATCTTCGGCGATGAGTATGACCACTTCACGTGCCGTTTTCATGCCCTTATGTTGCCTGCGCGGGGGCGGGGAGGGAAACAAAAAAGGTCGTGCCCGCTCCCGGCTCGGATTCGACGCGGATACTGCCGTTGTGGCGTTCAAGAATGCGCTGGGCGATCGTCAGACCCAGCCCCTCTCCCATGCCGTGCGAGGGATTCAAGCGGTGGAAAATCTCGAAGATTTTTTCCTGATGTCCCTGCGGGATGCCGATGCCGTTGTCGCGAACGGTGTAAATCGCGCGGTCTTCCTCGATGCGGCCCGCCACGGAGATCAGGCCGGGGCGTTCGGGATCGAGGTATTTGATGGCGTTGTCCAACAGGTTCGAAAAGACCTGGTCGATTTGCGTGGCGTCGCCCAGGCAGTCCGGCACCGTCCCCATCTGCAACGTCGCTCCGGCCTGTTTGATCTGAAACTCCAGGGCCTGGGCGATGCCGGACAGCATGGTTTTCACGTCGAGGCGCTCGATTTTCAGCGCGGCGCGGCCCAGGCGCGAGTACCGCAGGAAGCCGGACAACAGCGAATCGATTTTTGCAACGCCCGCCTCGATGTATTCAAGGGCCTCCGGAATCTCTTGAGAGAGGAGTTGTCCCAGTTCCGCGAAGCCGGCGCCGGGTTTCAAATCCGGCACGAGTTTTCGAAGCCTGGCGCAGGCCTGGGCCAGTTCCTTGCCGAACCCTTGAATGTTGACGAGCGGGGAGCGCAGATCGTGCGAGGCCGCATAGACAATCGTCTCCAGTTCCTTGTTCTTGTCGGCGAGGGTCTGTGCCAGCGCGGCCAGCTTTTCCTCGGCCCGCTTCCGCTCGGTGATGTCCTGTTTGACGGCAACAAAGTGGGTGATATCGCCCTCGCCCGCGCGAACCGGGGTGACGGTCATTTCTTCGGGGTAAAGCGAACCGTCCTTGCGACGATTCACCATTTCACCGTGCCACGACTGGCCGCGCCGGATGGTCTCCCAGAGCTCGCGGTAGATCTCCGGCGGATGCTTTCCGGATTTGAGGATGCGCGGATTCCGGCCCACCACTTCATCCCGGTCGTAGCCCGTCAGCCGGGTGAACGCCGGGTTGACCCAAAGAATTTGCCCGTCGGTGTCGGTGATCGCGATCCCATTGGCCGTCGATTCCAGCGCCTCGGACAACAGCCTTAATTGTTCCCCGGCCCGCTTGCGCACGGTGATGTCGCGGATAAATCCCGTGAACAAACGCCGGTCGGCCAGGCGCACCTCGCTCACGGAAAGGTCGATCGGGAAAGTGGATCCGTCCTTGCGGCGGGCGGCGACCTCCCGGCCGATGCCGATGATCCTGGCCGTGCCGGTCCGCTGGTAATTTGCAACGTAGCTGTCGTGCCGTTCCCGGTCCGGCGAGGGCATCAGCAGGCTCACGTTCCTGCCGATGACCTCCGCGGCCTTGTAGCCGAAAATCATTTCGGCGGCGCGGTTAAAGGACTCGATGCGGCCGCGGTCGTCGATGGTGATGATGCCCTCTGCCGCCGTCTCGAGAATTGCCCGCAGCCGTTCTTCGCTGTCGGACAGCGCCGTTGGGGGCTTCATTGGCGGGGCGCCTTGGTTGCCGGGGCGTCTTTTTTTCGATTCGAGCGCCTGAAGGCGCGCGGCGAGCGCGGCCTTGGTCATGTGCGTGTAATCGGCCATGCGGAACGGCGGCAGTATTGGAGAACCCGGCCTCGATTCCAATCCCGAAGTCAATCCCTGGAAAAGAAGAGCCGCGGGCGCTTCCACCCGCGGCTGGAGGAGGCTGTTGGGGGTAACGGGCGCCACGGGGGGCGCCCAAATCAGTTTATTTGCCCAGCAATTGGGCCCGATATTCCGTCGGAGATTGGCCGAGAATCTTCTTGAAAACACGGTTGAAGTGGGTGAGTGACTGGAAACCGACTTCAAACGCGATTTCGCTGACGCGCAGATTGGGGTTCAGCAGCAGGTTCTTGGATTTCTCGATCCGCACGCGCGAGAGGTAATCGGTGAAATTAATGCCGGTCACTTTCTTGAACATTTTGCAGAAGTAAAACGTGCTCGTGTTCACGGACTTTGCCACCTGGCCGAGGGACAGCTCCTCGGTCTGGTGCTCGTGGATGTACTCCTTTGCCCGGGTGATGACCGGGGGCTCGGCGTTGTCCTGCTGCACCACGACCTGGTTGCTCAGCATCGAAAGGTGTTGCGCGAAGATCGTCAGCAGCTTGACCGCCGAGTCGTGGCGCTTCTGCGGCACCACCTGCGTGCCGAAGAACGCCTGCTTCAATTGTTCGCGATCCAGATCCACGCCCCATTCCCCGACCTGTTTGGAGGCCCGCTCGAACTGGAGCGGAGTCGGTTTCTTGCGGAAAACCTGGCCGGTTTGGAGAAATCCGATGAGCCGGTCGCCCAGCCGCACCGGCACGGCGGTGTCGCACATCCCCATCGGACACGTCGCGGTGTGCGGTTCCTGGGTCGCCCGTTGGGAGAGTGTTTCCTGCACCTGCAAACACGCGCCGCACGCGCGGCTTCGTTGGGCCAGAATCTGGCAGAACGGGCCTTCATTGCGTTTGCCGTGGTGCGGCAACTGCCACGATTCCACCGGCCGCAGCGCCACCGGCAGACCGGTCGTCTCGCTGAACGCGCGCTCGTATTCCTGGTAAATCTTCGAGCCGACCAGGGCCTCGACCAGCGCCCGATTGGCGTGGCCGTTGCCGTTGCCGTTGGCCGAGGGCGCCGCGTAAGGGTTCTTCGGCCGCAGCACCGGCGCCTTCTTGAAATCACCGGCGCGAGACGGGATCCGCCCGTCACCCGCCGCAGTCCCCCGAGGATCGCCCTCATCCGTCCGGCTCACCATTTCTTGCCTTACAAAAGTTGTTTGCATGGGAGCAATTTAGGATAAAGCAATGGAAACAACAATTGGGGCGCTGCCGGGTGCTGACTAGCCAAATGGATTACCCAAGGTAGGGGAATCCCTTACCACGCCGGGTCGCCGCCGGCGCGGCTGCGGGTGGCTGTGGTGTCCGGATCGGGCCTGTCCTCCGCGTTTTCCGCGTCTGTTCTCGTGCTGATGCTTCGGTCGCAAACCCGCTCGCGCTCCAGGCCCCCGGGCGCCCGGGCGCCGCCTCTCCGGCGGTCGTCCGCCGGGTCCGGGCGCGGAGAGACCCGGCACCGCGGACCGGCAGGGAACCGACGGCGGAGCCGCGAAGGCCAGCCCTCTTTTGTCTTTTGCCCGGCCATAGCAGCGGAGCGCTCGAGTCGGTTTCGGGGCCGCAGGGGGCAGTGTCCAGTGCGCGCGGGCCGCCGGCACGGATCCGGGTTTGACTTGCGCCGTCCCTGTGCATTCGACAGACTTTAGAGCGTGTTTGCGCCTCGGCCACTTCTGGAACGCGTGTGGGCGATCCTCCGCAGATCGCTCGATCCGGTCCAACCGCTCCTGGCTTTCTGCCACGGGATCAAGGCATTCTGCTTCGGACCCGGCCGGGTGCGGAGTCGGGCTCGCCGCGTCGCGCAGGTGGGCGGCTGCGCGGCGGTTCTCGGCTGTGCAAGCCTGCGCCTGTTCGCCGCAACTCCACCGCTGCCGAACTATTTCATGCGTGTCTGGCAGACGGAGGAAGGGCTGCCGGAGAACGCGGTGACGGCGGTGGTGCAGACGCAGGAGGGATACCTGTGGCTGGGCACCTACGACGGCCTGGCGCGATTTGACGGAGCCA
>JBEKFT010000006.1:0-12169 GCA_050013175.1 Verrucomicrobiota bacterium | reverse complement strand
GCACGATGATCATCGAGCACGTCTGGGACCAGAGCTTCGAGGGCTTGACCAACATTGTGGATGTGTACGTGCGGCACTTGCGGAGCAAGGTGGATGATCCGTTTCCCACCAAATTGATCCGGACAGTCCGCGGCATGGGGTACTACCTGAGCGAGGAGGCGGACAAATGAATACGCGCTCGCTCCGATTTCGACTGGTGGCCTGGTATGCCAGCCTGCTGGCCGCCATCTTCGTGGCGCTGGGTGTTTTGACGTTCGCTGGATTGCGGCACTTTCTCGAAACCAACCTGCGGGACACCCAGATGCGACGCGCCCGGCAGATCGCCGACACCCTCCTGCTGAACGCCAGCCATCCGGGCGGCGCGCTGATTGCCCCCGAGGTCGAGGCCCTTTACGCGCCCGAGGCCAACGATCGCTTCATCCGGATCACGCGGAGCGACGGGAGTGTGCTCTATGCCTCGGGCAAGCCGAAGGATGACAGTTTTGATTCCTCCGCGATCCCGGGGCTGCCATGGACGACGAACGGCGAGGGGTCTCGCGTGGAAAGATTGCCCGGGGACAAACTCCTTCTGATCGCCTCGCTGGCATATAAAAGCTCGGGCAGGGAGCGCTACCTGGTCGAAGTCGGCGCGCCGCTGGCGCAGATCGAGGCGATGCTGGATCAGGTCCTTCTGTTGTTGGCGCTCGGGTTGCCGATTGTGGTGATCGTGGCGGCGGGGGGAGGTTATCTGCTGGTGAAACGGGCCCTGGCGCCGGTCGATCGGATTGCGCGCAAAGCCGAGCAGATCTCCCAGCACAACCTGAGCGGCCGCCTGCCGGTGACGCGGACGGGCGACGAACTGGAACGGCTTTCCCTCTCGCTCAATCACATGATCAGCCGCCTAGAGGACGCGGTCCACAATTCCAAGCGGTTTTTGGCCGATGCGTCGCATGAGCTGCGCACGCCCCTGACGGTGCTGCGCGGCGAATTGGAGAACGTCACGCAGAGCGGAAAGTTGGATGAAGACGCGCGCGAGACCCTCGGCAGCATGCTGGAAGAGGTGGAGCGCCTGGCGAAAATCGTGGAAGGCCTCTTCGCCCTGTCGCGGTTGGATGCCGGCGAAGCGCAAGCCGAGCGGGTCCGGTTTGATCTGGCGGAATTGGCGGCCACCACCGCCGACCAGATGAGTCTGCTGGCCGAGGACAAGGGCATCTCCGTTTCGTGCGAAGCGAAGCCGGGGATCACGGTGGAGGGTGATCGGGCCCGGCTCAAGCAGGTCGTCGTCAACCTGCTCGACAATGCCATCAAATACACGCCCAACGGCGGCGCCATCCACCTGGGGGTGACACGCAAGAACGGCCACGCGGTCCTGGATGTAACCGACAATGGGATCGGCATTCCTGCCGAAGCCTTGCCCCACGTATTCGAGCGCTTTTTCCGGGTGGACAAAGCCCGCTCGCGAGACGAGGGCGGCGCCGGTCTTGGACTTTCGATCGTGAAATCCATTTGCACGGCGCACGGCGCCGCCGTGGAAGTCGAGAGCACGTCCGGACGGGGAAGCCACTTTCGCATCCGATTGCCGTTGGCCGAGGGCGGAGTTTCAAAGCAGGAAGACCCCACATGAAGGCTGAATCCTTAAGGAACATCGGACGACACTTTCGCCGGCATCTGGCTGGCATGGACAAGCGGCTGCGATGGACGTGGTCGGCGCTGGCCGTGTTGGGAGTTGCGGCCGCGGTGTTCCTGTTGCGGCCGGGCCAGGACAAAGCCCGCGCGAGCGCCGACGCGCAACCGGCGGCATTGCCCTCGGTGGCAGTGGCCAGGGTGGATCGCGAGGATGTTTCCAAGGAGGTGACGATACCCGCTGAATTCCGTCCCTACGTGGAGGTGGAGTATCACGCCAAAGTCTCCGGTTACGTGGATCGGATGAACGTGGATTTCGGCGACGAGGTGAAGAGGAACCAGATATTGGCCACGCTCTTCGTTCCGGAACTGCAGGCCCAACTCGACAACGCCACCGCCACCGAAGAGAAGGCCGAAGCGGACTACACCAATGCGGATCTGCTTTACTCGCGACTGGCCGAGGTAAACAAAAATCAACCCAATCTGGTCGCGCAGCAGGACCTCGACACCGCGCGGGCCAAAAGCCTGAGCACGCTCGCCGCCATCGCCGCCGCCCGGGCGGAGGTGGAGAGATATCGGACGCTGACCGACTATACGAACATCACGTCCCCGTTCGACGGCGTGATCACCTGGCGCTACGCGGACCCCGGCACACTCATTCAGGCGGGCACGTCCTCCGACACCCAATCCATGCCGCTCCTGCGCATTTCAGACAATTATCTGCTCCGGCTGGATGTTCCCGTGTCCGTCGAGTACGTGAAGGACATGCACAAGGGCGACCCGGTGGAGGTGCGCGTTGAATCCCTCGGCGGCAGATCCTTCACCGCCGCGATCACGCGGTTCACCGACAAAGTAGCCCTGGACACCCGGACGATGATCACCGAGGTGGAGGTGCCGAACCCGAAACTTGAGCTGATGCCGGGCATGTACGCCACGGTGGTGCTGAAAGTCGAAAACCGGCCGCAGGCTCTGACCGTTCCGATGCAGGCCATTGCCGAAGGAAAGACGCAGACCGTTTACGTGGTCAGCCCGGAAGGGGAAGTGGAGGAGCGAACGGTGACTCTGGGGGTTGAGACCCCCACGAAATATGAGGTGCTTTCCGGGTTGAAGGAGGGAGAACTGGTGATGATCGGCGACCGATCGCAGGTACACCCCGGCTCGAAGGTGGAAACCAAACTGGTCGATCTGGCGGCGGCACCATGAAACTTCCCATTTCCAGTTTCAAAGGACAGGTCAGGTTCCGCTGTTCCATTGCGCACGTCCCGCCCGGCAAAACGGCCCCCCTCCCGCCCGCCCGGCCCGCGCCGGTTCCGCCTCGCAAATTCATTCAGGGCGACCCGGGCGCCCGGCGCCACGCCCTCACTTCATGAACCACGCACTGCATGCCGAAGAGCTTGAAGCCTTGCGGCGGCTGGATGCCTGCACGCTGGCTGACGCCATCGAGACCTTTGGCCTGCGCCTGCGCAATGAAGGCTTCACCGACGGCTCGGTCCGCTGCCTGTTTCCCCACCTGAAACCGATGGTCGGCTACGCGGGCACCGTCAAAATCCGCGGGTCATCGCCCGCGACCGCGGGCGGCCCCTATTCCGATCGCACTGATTGGTGGAACTACATCCTGTCGTTGCCGGCGCCGCGAGTGATCGTGGTGCAGGACGTCGCCACGCGTCCCGGGGCCGGTTCATTGCTGGGTGCCGTCCATGTCAACATCCTCCGGGCGCTGGGGTGCGTGGGCGCGGTGACGAACGGGGCGGTGCGGGACTTGCCGATGGCGGAGCGACTCGGGTTTCATCTTTTCGCCGACCACCCCTCGGTCTCGCACGCCTACGTTCACATCATCGAGTTTGGGACGCCGGTTGAGATCGACGGCCTGAGCATCCGGTCCGGCGACCTGCTGCACGGCGATGTGCACGGCGTGCAATCCATTCCGCCCGACATCGCCACCCGGGTCCCGGCGGCTGCGGCGGCCATCGCGGCGAAGGATCAGGAGTTGATCGCACTCTGCCAGTCGCCGGATTTCTCGCTGGATAAACTGCGGGCCGCCGTCGCGAAGCAGAGATCCTAGGGCACCGTCATGTCACGTTTCGCCATCCGTTACCCTTACCTGATTCTCGTCATCTGCCTCATCACCTGTGTGGTCGGGGTGACCAGTCTCGTGCGAATGCCGGTCGATTTGTTCCCACCAATCAATATTCCCGTGGTGGTCGTGGCCACCTTTTACTCCGGCATGGCGCCGGAGCAGATTGAAAACGACATCACCGGCCAGTTCGAACGCATGTTCACACTGGCGTCCGGCATCGACCACATGGAATCGCGCTCGCTGACCGGCGTCAGCCTGATCAAAGTCTATTTTCAGCCCGGTTCGAATCCCGATTCGGCCGTCACCAGCATTGCCAATCTCGCCATGGCCAGCCTGCGTTATCTGCCGACCGGCACGTTGCCGCCCGTGGTGATGAAGTTTGACGCGTCGAGTCTGCCGGTGTGCCTCGTCACGTTGAAGGGAAAGGGGCTGAGCGAAGCCCAACTCCGGGACCTCGGCCAGTTCACCCTCCGCAACCAGATGGCGGGCATCCCGGGCGCATCGGTTCCGCCGGCCTTTGGCGGTCGCTATCGGCAGATCATGGTCTATGTGGATCCGCTCAAACTGGAGGCGCACCAGTTGAGCGTGATGGATGTGGTGCGCAATGTGAACGAGGCCAACCTCATCCTCCCGGCGGGCGACGTGAAGATCGGGCCGTACGATTACAACGTCTATGCCAACGACCAGATCAACGCGATGAAAGACATCGACCTGGTGCCGCTCAAAACGGTGGGCGAGGCATCGGTGCTGGTCGAGGACGTCGGCAAGGCCCGGGACGCGTCGCAAATCCAGTACAACAAAGTCCGCATCAACGGCCAGCCCTCGGTTTATGTGCCCGTCCTGAAACAAGGCGGCGACGCCAACACTATCGCCGTGGTCGATGGGGTCAAGCGGGTGGTCTCGCGGCTGCTCGATGTGCCGCGGGAGCTTGTCACGCAGGTGGTCTTCGACCAGTCTGTGTTTGTGCGCACGGCCATCGAAACCCTGGTTCATGAAGGCGCGATCGGGCTGGTGCTCACGGGGCTGATGATTCTGCTGTTCCTCGGGAGCCTGAGGGCGACCGTCGCGGTGTTCCTCTCCATTCCTCTGTCGGCCCTGGCCGCGTTCATTGCGCTCGACCTGGGGGGCAGCACCATCAACGCGATGATCCTCGGCGGTCTGGCGCTCGCGTTCTCCCGCCTCATCGACAACTCGGTGGTCGTCCTGGAAAATATATTCCGTCACCTGGAAATGGGCGAGCCGCCGGAGGTCGCCGCGGAGCGGGGCGGCAAAGAAGTGGAAATGGCGGTGCTGGCGGCCACGCTCACCACGGTCATCGTCTTCTTCCCGGTCACATTTCTTTACGGCGTCAGCCGCTTCCTGTTTTCGGCGCTGGCCTTGTCCGTGGTGCTGTCGTTGTTCGCATCCTATTTCGTGGCGATGACCGTGGTGCCGTTGTTTTGCGCGAAGTTCATCAAAGGCCTTCCCGAGCATGGCGCAGACAGAAGCGCCGAAGGTGAACCAACCCCGTCGCGCGGCTTTGGGCGGCGCTTCAATGCCTGGTTCAACCACAAGTTCCACCAGATGCTCGACCGCTACGAAGGGGTTCTGAACGTGGCGTTGTTGCGGCCGCTGGCGACCGTGCTCGGCATCACCGGAATCTTCGTGCTCAGCCTGGCCCTATACCCGATGATCGGCAAGGCCTACTTCCCGCGCACGGACCCGGGCCAGTTCGTCATCAGCGTCAAGGCCCCGTCAGGGACGCGTCTTGAATTGACGGATCAACTGGTGGGTCGCGTGGAAGATATCGTCCGGCAGGTGGTCCCGGAGCGCGACCTTAAAATCATTGTGTCGAACATCGGCACCACGCCGGGATTCAACGCCATCCTGAACCCGAACTCGTGCCCGAGCACCGCGATCGTCCAGGTGGGATTGAACGACGGGCACCGGATCAGCAGCTACGACTACATGAACCGGGTGCGTGCCCGGCTGCACAGCGACCTGCCGCAGATCGGCTCGTATTTCCAGACCGGCGGCCTCGTGGACGCCATCATCAACCAGGGCGCGCCGGCGCCGTTGGATGTCCAGGTCAGCAGCATGGACATGAACTCCGCCCACGCCATCGCCGCCCGGATCGCGCAGCAGGTGCGCGCCCTGCCGGGGGTTGGCGACGTGCTGGTGCCCCAGGACGTGGATTATCCGGCGCTGAAAATCGACATCGACCGCGAGCGGGCCAGCGAACTGGGCCTGAGCGCGAAGGAAGTGATCGACAGCCTGATCACGGCGTTGACCTCCAACGGCATGATCGCGCCGAGCTATTGGATTGATCCCAAGACCGGCAACAATTATCTGCTGACCGTTCAATACCCGGAGAATTACGTGAAGAATCTTCCGGATCTCGGCTCGATGCCACTCCGCGCGCCGAATCTGAAGCAGCCCACCCGGCTGGATTCCGTGGTCCGCATCTCCCATATCGATGCGCCCACGGAAGTGGATCACTACCAAATCCGCCGGACCGTGGACGTTTACGTCGCGCCGAACGGCGAGGACGTCAGCCGCGTTTATGCGGGAGTGCAGAAGATCGTGGATGAAACCCGGTTGCCGGAAAACACGGTCATTAACGTGCGCGGCTCGGTGCAGGCGATGCGCGAGTCGTTCAAGAGCTTCGGGCTCGGGCTGATCCTGTCCTCGTTGCTCGTTTATCTGGTCCTGGTCGCCCAATTCCGGTCCTTCCTCGATCCGTTCCTGATCCTGCTCGCGGTGCCGACCGGCCTGATGGGTGTGCTCCTGATGCTTTTCGCATCGAGCACCACGCTTAACGTGATGTCGCTGATGGGCGTGGTCATGATGGTCGGGATCGTCGTTTCGAACAGCATCCTGATCGTCGAATTCACAAACCGCCTGCGAGCCGAGGGCCGATCGTTGCGCGAGGCGGTGTCGCTCGCCTGCCGCGTGCGACTGCGTCCCGTGCTGATGACCTCGTTGGCAACATTGTTCGGCCTGATTCCCATGGCGGCCAAGCTCGGCACGGGCAGCGAAGCCTATGCGCCGCTGGCCCGGGCGATCATCGGCGGGCTCGCCGTCTCCGTGGTGCTCACGGTGTTCATCGTTCCGGCCGCGTACTACGCCCTTTATCGCCGGCAGGAGGAGCAGTCCAGAAATCTCGCCGCCGCCGGCGCGGTGACCCCAATGCCTTGAACCCATTCCGGGACATGAAACACCACTTCCTGATTTTGACGGCCGGCGCTCTCTCCATAAGCCCAACGCCGGCGGCGGAAACGAATGCGTTGCCGATTCTGACGCTCGCGGAGGCGCATGGGCTGGCGTTGCGCAATCATCCGCAGGTTGCCGCGGCCAATTACCGCACGCTCGCGGCGGAGCAGGTTGTCAGAGAGACCCGCTCCGGTTTGTTCCCGGCGGCAACACTCTATGGCACAGCCGCCGGGACCGCCCCGCATGACACACGCATCCTGGCGGGCGATTTGAGCAGCCCGCACGTGTTCGACAAAGCGTCGGGAGGAGTCGGACTGAGCCAGCTCATCACGGATTTTGGCCGCACGCTCAATCTCACCGCCGGTTCACAATACCAGGCCAAGGCCGAGAGCCAGAATGCCGCCGCCACCCGCGAACAGGTCCTCCTGGGCGTGGACACCGGTTACTTTGGCGCCCTGGAGGCCCAGGCGGTGTTGAATGTCGCGCATCAGACGCTGGACACCCGCCAATTGCTTCTCGACCAGGTGAGCGTGCTCGCGTCCAACAAGCTTAAGTCCGAGCTGGACGTCAGCTTCGCCCAGGTCGCGCTGGAAGAGGGGCGCCTGCTGGTGCAGCAGGCTCAAAACGGCGCCGACACCGCCATGGCTTCGCTGTCAACGGCGCTCGGTTATCATGAGCTGCATCCCTTCCAGCTTGTCGAACGGTCGCTGCCGCCGGTCGTCGCCACAAACGACGTATCGGGCCTGATTGGCACGGCCCTCCGGGAGCGGCCCGAGCTTCTCAGCCTGCGCGATACACGCGACGCCTCGATCCACGTCGCGCGCGCCCAGCGCGACGCCCGGCTGCCCACCCTCGCCGCCGTGGGCGGGATGGGCAACGCGCCGATCCACGATAATGGTCTTCCGAACAGTTACATCGTCGGCGGCGTGCAGTTGAGTGTGCCCCTGTTCGAGGGGGGTCTGTACCAGGCGCGCCAGCGCGAGGCCGAATTGAGGGCGGAAGCAGACGCCGAATTGCTGCGCAGCGAGGAGGACATCGTCGTTCGCGATGTCCGCATCGCCTGGTTGAACGTGAACACCGCGATGGAACAGCTTCGGACGACGGAGCAGCTCCTCGATCATGCCTCCGAGGCCTATCAGTTGGCGGACGCCCGCTACAAGGCCGGCAGCAGTTCCATCGTCGAGTTGAGCCAGGCCCAGTTGGAATTGACCTCGGCGCAGATCGCCAATACTAACGCGCGCTACGATGTTCTGATTCAGCAGGCGAATTTGAATTACCAGATCGGCGGCCTCTCGGAAGCCACCAGGCTGTCTGCCAATCTCCCTCAACAAAGTAGAAAAGATAATTAACCATCGACAACATCAAATCCTATATGAAAACACTCCATAGCTGTCTGCCTCTCGCTGTGCTGGTCGCCTTTGCCGGCTGCGCCACTCACTCAACCACGGTGGTAAACGAACCGGTGGGCCCTGATTTGGCGCCACCGCGCGTCGATCTCAGCCATGGGCAAGGGCGGCTCGTCGTTTACACGGTGACTGAAGTGAATGACTCGGTCAATGCGTACTTCCCGACTCACAGCAGTTACGCCATTTACACGACTGACGGCAAGCTCGTGAAGCGCGTGGACAATCGCAACGGCTCGTTCTACCAGGACCCGGCGCCGGTGTCGCTGCCGCCGGGCAAGTATAATGTCAAAGGACGCGCGACCAATTCCGGAGAAGTCACCGTGCCGGTGATCATTGAAGCGAAGAAAACCACGGTCGTGGATCTCGAGGGCACAAACTTGCCGCAACACAAGCCGACGGGCGCCGGACAATGGATCCGTTTGCCGAGCGGACAAGTCATCGGCATGAGGGTCGAATAGGTCACACGCGGGTGGAAGTTTGTGGCGTGGTCAGCCGGCCCCCGATTTGTGGTCCGTGCGGATCAGTCTGCCAATCTCACCGGACTTGATGCTACCTAGCGCCGGCCTCCGCCGTTTCTGCCTCCGCCGCCGCCATGGCCGCCACCCCCGCCATAGCCGCGCCCCTCGCCGCCACCCTGCCCTCCATCTCCGCCGTGAAAGAAGCCGTTCTCGTGCGCGTCGCTCTCAAAACGATCGCTTCCACCAAAGCCCCTGCCGGTGAATTCGCCGTGAAAGTCACTGAACCGGGGACTGCTGTAGATGCGCGAATGGTTTGCGCGGATGTCATACCGGAGGCCCGGCCGGCTCATCGATTGCGCGTCGGTGAACGCTCCATGTCCGTTGCGCAGCAGGACTCCGCGGTTCGCTGTGGCGAAACCGTCCGTGCGCGCGAACCCGGTGCTGCCCCGGGGCGCCCATCCACTGTTGTAAACGTTCCGCACTCGCCCCCGCTGCCCGGCGGCGAGCTGGCCCGTGCGCGAGTTGTAAGCACGGCCGTAGTTGTCCGACGGCCCGCTTCGGAGGATCGCGTTCTGCGGCGATCCGGTGCGGAAGGCCTGCCTCCCGTAAACGTTGGCCGCCGTGTTCACCCCTCCCAGCCGGCCCCGCGCCAGGAGTCCGCCCCGACCGTGGAAAAATCCCCAATGACGGTAGGGGCCCCACCACGGAGCGGCGGGATAACAGCCCCTCCAGCCGAAACCGCCCCGACCGCAGTCCCAGCCGAAGCCAAAGCCGAAACCCCAACCCCACCACGGCGTCCAGCAGCAGTCCCAGCCGAATCCCCACGTAAATGGCGGGCCGAACCAGTACGTCCCGATCCATGGCGGGTACCAGTATCCGGTGCCGTAAACCACGGTCCCGTCGTCGGCAACTTCGGTGCCCAGGTAGCCCGGCGTGTACCCCTCGTAAACCACGTCGGGCGTCGAGCCATACACCTGCACGTAGGTCAAATAATGAAGCGGCGAGGTGACGGGGATTGTTCCGATGACGGCGGGAATCGAAGCGGCGACGGTCCAGGGTCCGTTGACCGCGGCGGAGACGAACCAGACGCCGTTCTGGCAGGCGTACCAGGAGTGATCATCCACTTCGACGACCGGCGTGTCGCCGTTCACCACGTAATGAAGGGGTGTGCCCGGGATCGGCTCGAGTTTTGGCGGGCCGTCAAACTGCGGAACCGGCATTTCCGTGGCGCGGGGCACCGCGGCGGTTTCCGGAATGCTGTTGTCGATAAGCGCCTCCTCCGCCTGCGGAGTGCCCGGCACGCCGGCTTTCACATTCTCCTTCAGGCTGCTGTCGGGGATCTCCGCGAAATCATGCGGCAACCGGTTGCCGGGCACGAACTGCCACGGGCCATTCAAGGAAGGCGCGCGGAACCAGCGGCCGGCGATCAGAACATAAGTGCGTTGATCCCTCGTCAATTGGAATACATTGCCGCTCGTGTTGCCCACATACAACAGGTCCGTCCCCGCAATCGCGACAAACTGCGGCGCTCCGTTGAACGTGATGAGTTCGGCAGGAGCAGTCGCCACATAGACCGCCGGCAGCGGCGAGTTGTGGAGAGACGGCGTCTCGCCGGTGTTCGGATCTGGCTGGCCCTCGAGCAGATCCACCTGCTGGGATTCCCGCGCCTGCGTTTCGGCTACAGCGGCTCCATCCGGCGGGCGGGCGGCCGCGGACCACAGGCCATCCAATGCCGGCGCTTCCAGATAGCCATCGAGGTAGTGAAGGTAGAATTGCCCGGACGCGTCCTTCAGCAGCAGCACCCGGGTGTTAAGAACGCGCTGGAGGCCGGTTCCAGCCACCCCCCGATACACCGCCGGGCCATCGATGGAAACCAGGATCGCCGGCTTCGTCGAAAAGATGATTTTCGGCGGGGCATTGTTCAACGGCCCGGTCCGGGTCCTGGGCTGGACCGCGTTGAGGCCGGCCTCGAGCGCGTCCAGTGGAAGCGTGCCGATCTGTTTTGGAAAGCGGTCCCGGAGCGCGGCAAGATACCCCGGCGTCTGTGCGCGGTCCGAGGGGAAATCCCCGCTTTCGATGCGGACATTTTCAAGTGAAACCGTGCGGGCCGATTTATCCACGAGGGTGAACGCATTGAGGTTGATCACCCCATACGTCGGCTGGGTCTGGCCGGCGGATTGAACGGCCACAGCGCTGCGGGCGATCAATGCGTGGCCGTCCCACGAATCGACGACCGGTTCGTAAACAGTATAGCTCGTTGTGCCGCTCGAGAATGTGCGCGGCCATTCGGAATCGGCCGGCACACTGTAGTCCGGGCCGCTGGATGCCTCCGCCTGGACACTCGCCCGGGCCGGAGCCTGGGAAACCGGGACCCCTGCTGAATCCGAACCGTTCTTCGTGGCGCAGGAGGACAGGGCAATCACCAGACCAAGCCCTGCCGCCGAAATAATCATGTGCTTCATATCGTCGTTTTCTCCGGATCACCGCGCCCAAAAGGCGAGGGATTCACCGAGCCGGCCCTGGCCGATTCCCGGTCAGAGGGAATCCGCTTTGTATTTGATGGCGACCACCACGATGTGGCGATGGGCTTCTTCGGTTACTCCCATTGGACCCCAATACCAGTCCCCGTACACAAACGGGAAAACATGCGTTCGGTCCGACACCACAAAGACGGCATCGGCACCCAGTTTGGCGGCCGCGGCTTTCAATTTGGCTTCAAGGGTCTGACGCGATGGATTTCCCTCCACGCCCAGGATTATTTCGCCCAGCAGCACCTTCGGTCGCTTGGGTTCCGCGCGGAGTATTTGAACGGCGCCGGGAGCAGTTGGCGGATATTCCGGTGAGCCCAGGTAAGCATGGGTCTGTTCGGAGATGTTGGCGCAACCTGAAAGCAGGGCCACGGTGGCGAGCAAAGCCGCTGGAACCCACCGTTGCTCTTTCAAAGAGGTTCTCCACATAGTCTCGAGAACAATCTAGGCCGCGCAGGAGGCCCGGTCAAACTGCCGCTCCGAGCGCAGCCCGGCGCCAATCAATTCGTCCGCACCTCCTTCGCCGGACCGGCGCTCCATCCCACAGGATAACCGGCAGGCACACTGACCACCTCTGTCTCCTTCGACGTCGCGGGCAGCGCCCAGGCGTCGTCCAGATGGACTCGGGTAATCCGACCGCGCTCGATCACCACGGGAACATGAACCCGGAGATAATCCTTTGCCTGGGCTTTCACAAGGTACCTCCCCTCAGGCAGCGTGATGCTGCGCGGTGCTTTCTCGTAATACCCGGCGGTGTTGTTCACACGCAACAGCGTTTTTCCACTCGGTGTGCAGACGGTGTAGCCGGTGTGTTGGAACCAGGCGGGATCGTCGCCTTCGCTCCGGCCCTGCAATGCGGAAAAGACCTGCAGTTGACCCGTGGAGGCACTGCCCGCGATGCCGGCT
>JBEKFT010000005.1:0-14622 GCA_050013175.1 Verrucomicrobiota bacterium | reverse complement strand
CCATTTCGCGTCCCAGTTTGTAGGCGTTTTTCCGAATGGCGGTCCGGCGGACTTCATCGCGCAGCAGGGTGATGACCTCGCGCGCGATGGCTTTGGGGTCGCCGAAGGGCACGAGGGCGCCGCGGTCCTCGGCGAGCAGTTCGGCGGCGTGCCAATAGGGGGTGGAGACCACGGCTTTGCCGGCGCCAAACGAAAAGGCCAGGGTGCCCGAGGTGATCTGCGCCTCGTTCAGGTAGGGGGTGACGTAAATGTCGGCCGCGCCGATGAACTCCTTCAGTTCCTCGGTATTCACGAAGCGGTTGTAGAAGATGACATTTTTCTGGACCTTGTTTTTCTTCGCCAGTCGTTCGAGGCTCAGACGGTAGGCTTCGCCCTGGTCCCGCAGGAGGTTCGGGTGCGTTGCGCCGAGCACGATGTAAACGACGTTCGGGAATTCGGCCCGGATTTCAGGCAGCGCGTTCAGGACATGCTCGATTCCCTTGTTGGGAGACAACAGTCCGAACGTGAGCAGCACGAGCTTTCCCTCGACACCGAACTGGTCCTTGTAATAATTCGGATCGACGAACGGCATGTCGGGAATGCCGTGCGGGGTGAGATCGAGTTTGGCGGGCGGCGCCTGGTAGATTTCCTGCAACATCGCACGCCCGCGTTCCGCCATCACCACCAGCCGGGTCGAGCGTGCGATCAATTCCTGCATCACGCGCCGCTGCTCGGGGGTGGGTTCTTGAAGGAGCGTATGGAGCGTGGTGACGATGGGCATCCTCAGTTCGCGCAGCAGTGCCAGCACGTGACTCCCCGCCGGGCCGCCGTAAACGCCGAATTCGTGCTGCAGGCAGACGATGTCCACGTTGCTGATGTTGAGGAAGTCCACGGCGCGCTGATAGGAGGGCAAATCCTGCTCCTGAATCTCGAAGCGCACTTCCTCCGGGTACTCGTAGCCTTCCTCGATATCGTTCACCGGCACTGCGAAACAATGGGTTTGCGGATGCCCCGCCGCCAGCGCCGTCAACAGGTCGGCGGTAAAGGTGGCGATGCCGCATTTGCGCGGCAGGTAGTCGGCAATAAACGCGATCTTTTTGATTTGAGAGCGCGTTTCCACGGGTTGCGCCGCCGTCCGGCCTCCTTCCGGCTCCGCCAAATCCGTTCTCGGACGTATTGCCGTGGTCATGCCTGTCCTTTGGAGAAGCCGGCCGGTTTTTGGCGGAAGATTCCCCCGGGACGGCCGGATGCGGCGCCATCAAGATGCGGTTGGGCCGACCTGCGCCCTGTTCGGGTCATGGGGGGTAAGGGTCCCCAAACGGGACTGCCGTCGGCTGATTTCATGGCTCAAGGTAAATTCAACACCTTGGATCGCGCAAGTGAAAGAAAATCCGCGTTTGGCGATCGGGCGCAATTCTGGTGGCATCGGATCGGGATTTTCATGTAGATTGGGTCAAAAGCGGCAGCGAAAGGACAGCGAATGGCGCAAGCAATCATGGATCCTGAAAAGGTGCGGCGGTTCGCGGACGAACTGCAGCGGTTCAACACGGACCTGGAGAACCGGCTGGTGTTGTTGCAGTCCCGGTTCAACGCGCTGGGCGACACCTGGCAGGACCAGGAGCACGAAAAATTCTCGGAGGAATTCAAGCTGGCGATGAAGGCGCTGAAGAAATTCATCGAGCTTTCCAAGGATCACACGCCGTATCTCCTGAGAAAAGCCCAGCGGATCGAGGAGTATTTGAACCAGCACTGACCCATGGCGGAGCGATCCCACGTCACTTCGGTCGATGCCATCGCCGCCTTCCGGGCGGACCTGATTCTTTTCCTGAACAAGGCGCGGCCGACCGTGGAAGAGGTGGCCGGGGAGATTCACCGGATGCGGCAATGGCTGGACACGGATCAGCGCCAGCATTGGACCCAGGAGATACGGCTTCTCGGCCGGCGGCTGGAGGAGGCGCAGCAGGAATTGTTCACCGCCAAACTCTCGAAGCTGCAGAACGCGACGGCCATGCAGGAGATGACGGTGCAGCGACTCCGGCGCCAGATGCGGGACGCCGAGGACAAGCAGCAGATCACGAAACGCTGGAGCCGGGAGCTGGAGGACCGGACCGACCCGCTGGCGAAGGAAGTGGACGGCTTGCACACATTCCTGACCATCGACATGGTGCGGGCGGCCGCCCGCCTGGACCAGATTGTGAAGATGCTCGAGGCCTATACCAGGGTCGCCCCGGCCGGCGGTTCCGCCGCTCACGCGCCGGAAGCTGCGAAAGGGCCGGGGACGCCGGCGCCCGGCGCCGGTGAGGGCGGCTCCGTGCCAGGAGACCGTTCATGCCTGGAGTTCGAGCACCGCTACCTGGAAGAGCTTTTCATCCGCGTGGACAAAGCCGTGACCGTCATCGAAAAACTGGATGTCCTGTTAGCCAAGATTAAAAACGACTGTGAATAGCCATCGCGGAGCCAATGAAATGCTGGCGGTTCTGAACGCGCTGAAGGGCGCCGTTCGCGAGTTTGCCACGCGGGAGCAGGCCCTGGAAAGGGACTATCACGCCCAACGCATCGCGGAGGCCAGGGCGCATGAGGTCGCCACTGCCGCGCACAGGGCGCAAGTGGCCGAGGCCACGGACGCCGCCGAGGCCGGGTTGCAGGCCGAAAGGGAAAGGCTCCAGACCCGGTTCGAGCAGCGCAAGCGTTGGGTCAACCAGGCTCATTTCTCGAGCCGGAAACGCGCGTTGGAGCAGATCCGGGAGCAGGAAGGGCGGATCAAGTACAAGGTGCAGGAGGGCTCACTGCGCGCCGAGCGGACCCGCGACGCCGAACTGGCCGCGACGGCGGGTGCGCACGCGGAATTCCATGTCCGGCTCGCCCGAAGCCGCGAGGAGACGGCGCTTTTGGAACACGCCGCCCACGCCGCCTTTCGAGGGTATGGCGGGTTTCAGAGGCTGCTTTCCCGCGAAGGACAGATCACCGAGCGCGACCTTTCGCCCGCTGAAAGCGAGCTGCTCGGGGAGACCGACCGGCTGCAAGCCGAAATTCGCGAAGGGCTTGTCGATCTTCGAGAAAGGGTCCTGGCGAGGGCGCTCAGGTTTTTCCCCGTATGGGTGCAGATTCCGGTTCTGCTGCTGGGCGGCGCATTTCTCGGTGAGCCCGCGAATTTTCCCGGCATGAACAGCCTGCTGCGGCGCGAAATTGCGATCGGCGTCTTCGCGGTCTGGGCGGTCCTCGCCGCGGTCCGCCAGCTCGCGCAACGCCGGGCGCGGCCGGCCGCCGTTGCGGTCGCCGGCAATCTCGTCAAGGCCCGGAAACTGCACGACGTCTGCTTCGAGAAGGCCGAGGCGCGGTTCCAGCAGGAACAGCAGCGGATCCTGGGGGAATTTGAGGACACGACCCGCGGCCTGGATGAGGACTGGAAGCGGGCGGGCAAGGCGGCGCTTGACATGCTCGATGCCCGGCCCCGGCAGATCGATGAGCAGGCTCCCGGTGTGGCTCAAAAGAGCGAGCAACTCTATCGGGCGAGCCTCGTGCAGACCGAGCGCGATCACGCCGAACGCCTCACCGGTCTGCAGCGGGACGCGGAGGCGCGGACGAAGGAACTGGCGGCCGCGCACGACGCGAAGCTGGCGATGCTGGACGCGAAGTATCAAACGGGATGGAAGGAACTCGAGGCAGGGTGGAAGCAGCGCATCGACCCGATCTACGAGATCCTTCGGACGGCGGATGCCGCCGCGGCAGCCCTCTTTCCGGAATGGGACATGCGGCATTGGGAGAATTGGACGCCGCCGCGGGAGTTTGCGAATGCGGCCAAATTTGGGTGGTTGGAGGTGAACACCGCCCGGTTCTTCGAGACCGTGCCCAGGGATAAACGCCTGTCGCTTCCCGGACCCATGGTATTTTCGGTTCCCTTGCTGCTGTCGTATCCGCGGGAAGGCTCGATTCTTTTCGAGACCGCCAGCGCGGGGGCCGAGGCGGCGCTGGGGGCGATCAACAACATCATTTTCCGGCTGCTTTCCACCACGCCGCCCGGAAAGCTCAGCTTCACGATCTTCGATCCGGTGGGACTGGGCCAGAGCTTCGCCGGCATCATGCATCTTGCCGACTACGAGGAGAGCAACATCAACAGCCGCATCTGGACACAAACCGGTCAGCTCGAGGAAAAACTCGCCGAGTTGAGCGAGCACATGGAAAAAGTCATTCAAATGTATCTCCGCAACGAGTACGAAACGATTGCGGAATACAACGCCAGCGCCGGGGCGATCGCGGAGAAATATCACTTCTTCGTGGTCGCCAATTTTCCGGTGAACTTCAGCGACGCGGCGGCGCGGCGTCTCATCAACATTGCGACGAGCGGGGCGCGGTGCGGCGTGTACACGCTGATTCATTGGGATCGCCGGCACGCCCTCCCTCCCGGCATCGGTCCCGAGGAACTTCGCAAGAGCAGCATTCGCGTCATCCGGACGGCCATCGAGTTCGAGTTGGAGGGGCATTCGCCTGCCGGGACGCGGCTGACGCTTGACCCGGCCCCGTCACCGGAGCTTGCGACGCAGTTTCTGCGCGAAGTCGGCCGGAGCAGCAAGGACTCCAACCGGGTCGAGGTGCCCTTCGCGCAGATTGCGCCATCGGACTCCGAGGTGTGGTCGGAGGACACGGCCGAAGAGCTTCAGGTGCCGATCGGGCGATCCGGGGCGACGAAGCTGCAATATCTGGCGATCGGCCGGGGCACGCGGCAGCACGCGCTGGTTGCGGGCAAGACGGGCTCGGGAAAATCCACGCTCTTTCACGTGATGATCACCAATCTGGCGCTGTGGTGCAGCCCGGAGCAGGTGGAATTTTACCTGGTGGACTTCAAGAAAGGCGTGGAATTCAAATGCTACGCCACCCGCCGGCTGCCTCACGCGAAGGTGGTGGCGATCGAAAGCGACCGGCAGTTTGGGCTGAGTGTGCTTCAGCGTGTGGACGAGGAACTTCGCCGGCGGGGCGATCTGTTTCGCGAACTGGGCGTCCAGGATCTGCCGGGCTACCGGAAGGCCGGCGGGACCGAGGCCATGCCCCGCTCGCTGTTGATCATCGACGAGTTCCAGGAATTTTTTGTCGAAGAAGACCATGTTTCCCAGGCCGCGGCCGTCCTGCTCGATCGCATTGTCCGGCAGGGCCGCGCCTTTGGCATCCACGCATTGCTCGGTTCGCAAACGTTGGGGGGCGCCTACACCCTGGCCCGGGCCACCATTGGCCAGATGGTGATCCGCATCGCGCTCCAGTGCAACGAAGCCGACGCCTACCTGATCATGGACCAGGACAACCCGGCGCCGCGGCTGCTCTCGCGTCCCGGGGAAGGCATCTACAATGACGCGGCCGGGTCGATCGAGGGGAACAGTCCGTTCCAGACGGTGTGGTTGCCCGAGGACGAACGCGACCGTCTCCTGGCGGGCGTGCGCGAGCGGGCGGACCGGGAACCGACCCCGCCGCCGGGCCCGTTTGTGTTCGAAGGCAGCGCGCCCGCCGACGTGGGGGAGAACGCTCTGTTGCGAGCGGCGCTCAAGGCGGTTCCCGCGGAGACGCCGGCCATGGCCCGCACGTGGCTCGGGTCGCCCAATTCGATCAAGGGACCCACGGAAGCCGTCTTCCGGAGGCAGAGCGGCAGCAACCTGCTGGTTGTCGGGCAGAGCGAAGAGCGCTCCCTGACCATCCTGTCCGTCACATTGGTCTCGCTGGCTGCGCAGTATCCGACGGGGACGGCCCGGTTTCTGTTCCTCGACAGCACTCCGTCCGGATTTCCCCAACGCGACTTTCTGCGGCGGGTGATGAGCGCGGTGCCTCATGAAATCGTCCAGGTCAACAACGGCAATCTGGATGAAGTCATGAACGGCCTCGCGGCGGATTTGAAGCAACGGGCCGGCGAGGAGCGATCCGGCGCTCCGGAAACCTTCCTTTTGATCCACGGTCTGCAGAATTACAAGAAGCTGCGGCCGGAGGATGAATTTGGTTTTTCCAGCGGTGGCAGCGGGGACGTCCTGGCGCCGGCGGCCGCGCTGCAGTTGCTGATTGGCGACGGGCCGGGCCGCGGGGTGCATGTCGTTGCGACATGCGACACGTACAACAACGCGAACCGGTTTCTGGGCCGCAAGACACTGAGCGAATTTGAAACGCGCGTGCTGTTCCAGATGAGCGCGAGCGACTCGGCCAGTCTCATCGACGCGCCGGACGCGAGCACGCTGGGTCTGCAGCGCGCCCTCTGTTACAACGACCGGGAGGGATACATCGAAACGTTCCGCCCCTACGCGCTTCCCGGAAATGACTGGATCGAGGAAGTGGAGAAATCCTTGGGGCGCCGGCGGGCGCGGTAGTTGCGCCTCGTAGCCGCCAATGTGAATTGGCGGTTCCCTCCGGAAAGCGGGTCTATGACCCGCAGCAAGCTTTGGCACCGCGAGGCGCGCCGGAGGGTTTGGGGGCGTCGGGATTTTCAGGTGTTGCTGCGGCTCACAGAGCCGCGCGCCGGAGAGCGGGTCTGCGACCCGCAGCGGGCGTTGGCAAACGGATGGCGTGCAGGGAGAATCCGGGACGGGTGGAATTTCAAACGTTGCTGCGGCTCACAGAGCCGCGCGCCGGAGATTACAACTGCGGCCAGGAAGAATCCAGCGCCGGAGAGTTCACCCGGCCGGCTGGCGGCTTTTCATGTCGCGGATGCGGTCGCGCAGCTCCGCGGCGCGCTCGAATTCCTGCCGGCCGATGGCGCGCTGCAATTGTTGTTCGAGCCGCTCGAGTGCGGAGACGGGGCGGGCCTGCTCGATCTGCGCCTCCAGGTCCCGCAACGCGGCGAGCGAGCGATTGCGCTCGAAGGCGTACGTTTCATCCTGCCTTTCCTCGAGACCTTCGATGCGCGCCATTGCCTCCTGGACCGTTTTGAGGGCTTTCTTATGGGCCCCCTGGTCCAGGGTCATGAACGCCGAGGCCATGGCATGAATGCGAAGAATGTATGGGCGCCACCTTTCCAGATGGTTCCGGTCCTCCGCGCGCGCCGCGTGTTCGTGGACGAAATCGAAGAGTTGAAGGTTGCGGGCCGTGTCCCGCACGGTATCGACCCAACGCTTGAGCTGGAGGAGGCGCACGTAACGGAAATAGTAGAGCGTGCCCTCGGCGAACAACTCCGCGCATTCGTCCGCATCCAATTTAAACCCGTCCTCGTTTCCCGCTGCCTTGGCTTTCGCCAGGCGTCTGAGATGGAATTCGAGAGCGGATTCCATTCCGTGCGGACGCGCGCCGTCGGGTCGTCCCTGTATTTCAAGCTGTTCGATCCCGACCGGTGTCCGGACCTGGAGTATTTCGCGCCCATCCTCGCCCCGCACGATGCGGGCCTCGTTGGCCGGGTCGTAGGGCCAGCCCGCGAGCAGGCGCCGGATATCAAACGAGTCACTCATAGGCATCTGATGTCATTATCGTCGTTTTGACGGCGCGTTCAACTGTTATGAGGTTTTCCTTCGACAAGCGGCTTTACAGGAAGCTCACGGGGGCATAAAAGAGACAGGTGCACGGCGATGGTTTAATCTGGGCGGTTGTCGGGGTGCTGGCGGTTGTCGTTTTCGTGACCGTCGTGCCTCGGCTGTCTCCGACTGCCCGGCTTCGGCGGCGGTTGAGGAAAACTCACAGCCGCATCGTTTCCAAATCCGAGCGTCCTACCGTGAAATTCAGCGTGAAGCCCCCGAAGGAGTAGCCCCGGGGCACCCTACCTTCCGTCGAGTCCCTTCAGGTACGCCAGAATGAGTTCGGGCAGGTCCTTGCTGTATCCGCCTTCCAGAACGCTGAACACGGGGATTCCAAGCGCGCGCAAGGACTGGCCGAGCCAGTAAAAATCCTCGAGTTCAAGCGTCTCGTCGGCCAGGGGATCGCGCGCGTAGGCGTCGAATCCGGCCGAGACGGCGACGATCCCGGGTTTGAAATCTCCCAGACGCCCGAGGGCGCGGGCCAGGGTCTTGCGATACTCGTGGCGCGGCGTATTCGGCGGCACGGGAAAATTGAAGCAGTTGTTGCCGGCGTCCTGCGCTCCCGTGTGGGGATAACACGGATGCTGATGGATGGAGAAGACGGCCGCGCGCTCGTTGTTCAGGAGGAGATCTTCCGTGCCATTGCCGTGATGCACGTCGAAGTCGAAGACGGCAACCCGGTTCGTGCCTGTGGCCAATGCTTCCAGCGCCGCGATGGCGATGTTGTTCAGGTAGCAAAATCCCATGGCGCGGTTCCGGGTTGCGTGATGCCCCGGCGGGCGCATGAGGCTGAACGCGGTTTCGCCGGCGCGCGCGGATTTGAGCGCACCCAGCGCGGCGCCGGCGGAGGCGCGGGCGTAATCCGCAATGCCGGGATGGAATGGCGTATCTTCATCGAAGTCCGCGGGATGGTTCAGGCGGGCGACGTGTTCGGGCGTGTGCGCGCGAAGAATGGTTTCCAGACCGGCCGGTTCCGGCTCCAGCCAGGTGACCGGGAGATCGGTTTGGGCGCGCAGCTTTTCCAGGGAGCGCGCGATGCGCGCCGGCCGTTCCGGGTGGCCGGGGCGCGAGTAATTGCAGCAATGCTCGTCGGTAATGATGTTCATGGCGCCACGCGTCACGTTACCCCGGCCGGGGCGTTGCTTGACAGGAGAAAGTCCCGACACCGCGGGGACATCGAGCTTGAAAGGTCCTGGTCGTGGCGACATCCTTTTGTCCATGACGAACACTTGGGCCATGCGGGTGGCCGCGTTGATGGGGGCACTGGCGGTGACGCTGGGCGCCTTTGGTGCGCACGGGTTCAAGGATATTCTGGTGCGCAACGACACGGTCGCCATCTGGGAAAAGGCGGTCTTCTATCATTTCATCCACACGATCATGCTGTTCGTGCTGGGGGCGCGGCACCCGCTGCCGAAGGGCCCGTGGATCAGCTTTCTGGCGGGCATCGTGGTGTTCTCCGGTTCGCTGTATCTGCTGGCTTACACGAACGTTCGGTGGCTGGGCGCGATCACGCCGGTGGGCGGTCTCAGTTTTATTGTTGGCTGGCTGTGGCTGGCGTGGTTGGGTGACAAATCCGCGGCGTGACCGGGCTGTCACCGGGTGGGGTTGGACGGTCTTTGGGAACCCGCACGGCGGGCAAATCGCGGTTGCGATGCGGGCGCGTTTTCGGTATAGGGCATGCATGAGGGAACTGCGGCAGATCGCCACCTGCCACGCGAACCTTCCCTGCAAAGTTCGCCGTCCTCAGTCGTCTGTCCGATCCGGTTTTTCACTGATCGAGCTGCTTGTTGTCCTGGCGCTGCTCCTTGTGCTGACGACGATGTATTGGGGATTCGGCTCGCCCCGTTACCAGCGGCGGCAGCGGGTTGCCTGCGAACAGAATTTGCAGAAGATTTATGTTGCGATGGAAATCTACGCCAATGACTCGCGAGGAAAGTTTCCCGTGACGACCGGTGCGCAGGCGTCGGAAGAAGCGCTGGACGTGTTGGTGCCTCGGTACACGGCGGACACGGCCCCGTTCATCTGCCCGGGCAGCGAGGACGTGTCTTTGCCTTCCGGGGAGTCGTTCCGCAAACGGAAGATTAGTTACGCCTACTACATGGGAAGGGAATTGAGCGATTCGCAAGAGTCGTTGATGTCGGACCGCCAGATCGACACCCGGGCCAAGACGGCGGGCGAATTCGCCTTCTCCTCGACAGGGCGGCCGCCGGGGAACAATCATTCCAAGTACGGCGGGAATTTCCTTTTTTGTGACGGGCATCTGGAATCCAGCCCGCCGCAGGTTCCGTTCTCACTCCCGTTGAGCCGGGGTGTTGTTTTGCTGAATCCGAAGCCTCGACGCGTTCCATGAAGATTCAATTCTGCGCGAAGCATCCGGGCCAGCCGGCCACGCACCGTTGTCTGGTCTGTGAGAAGCCAATCTGCCGGAAATGCCTGGAGCTTTTCGGCCAGGTCTGTTCGCCGCTGTGCAAAGCCAAAGCCGAGGCGCGGGGAATAGCGATTCCGAGACACAAGGGAAAAAAGTCAGCCGTTGAAGCGGGGCAATGGCGAAAGGTGTGCCTGGCGGCCTGGGCGGTAGGCGTCGTTGCGGCCGGGTTGCTCGGCTTCTGGTTTTGGTACGCCTGGTTCGGCTCTGTGCCGAAGCCCGTGTTCTCGGTTCGATTCACCGAGCCGGCTCACTCCGGGGAATCGGTGTTGTGCGGGAAGGACCAACTCGTGTTCCTGCACGGCGATACGCTCGCGCGCTGCGATCTGGCGGCGAAGCGGCAGATCTGGTCGCGTCAATTGATCGACAGGCAACAGGTTGCCGATGCGGCTGCTGTGGTGTTGAAGGAGATGCGGGCCGGGAAAATTCAACTTTCCGCCCGGAACCCCGATGCCGCCGACCGTGTTAAAATCCCTTCACTCGAAGAGTTGACCCGGAATGTGGAGTTGGCCGAGGAAGCGGTGCTGCGATTGTATGTTTGCGGAGAGAACGTCTGGGTGGCCGCGGCCGACAAGCTGGTCCGTTACGATTGGGATACAGGAAAGCCCGGGCAGGGGTTTTCGCTCGGCTACGGCGCAAACCGCCTGATTCGGCGGGCGGACGAGCTGTTGCTGGCGGGAAGCGCCAAGACCGGGCAGGGGGTCATCGCTCATTTCAACCTGGCGAATGGAGAATCACGCGTTGAAACGATTGGCGGACAGCCGGGATTGGTGACTGCGCCGGGGAGCGCGAATTCCGGCGGGGAGGGGCTGGCCGGGTTGCCGCAGGGGGCGCCGGGTTCGGATGCGGGAAAGCCGCTGGACCCGGCGAAGGTTGCCGAGCAGGCGCAACGCCTCTCGGTCCCTGCAAAGATCGCGCTGCCAGTTGTCCTGGCCAACGACCTGCATCAGGAACAGATCATGGCGGAAGTGAATGATGAGCCCGGGGCCCGGACGCCAGACGCAACCGAGCCGGTGCCGCAACCGACGGAACGCTTCTCTATCATCCCGAGCGAATACGGCTGCGTCGAATTCTCGACGCGATTGTTGGAAGCCCGGTTCATCCCGCGCAACGCGATGAAGGCTCCGCCGTCGAAATCCGCGCTGGATGGCGAGTTGACGGCCGCCAACACAGCCGATGTTGCGAATGAATTCGCCAACGAGATGCAGCGCTCGCGCGGGGGGGACAAGGTCACGGAGGACGAGAGCCGATACCAGGTGACCGTGCGCCGTCCGGGCGTGAAGGAGGCGCCGGACTGGACGGGAGAAATGATTGGACCGCCTTCTCTGTATTGCCTGAAAACCGTCACTGTGGTTGCCGGCGGCAAGATGCTTGTTGTGCTGGACGGGATGAACGAGGAACTGTGGCACACGGCGCTGACATACAAGCTCGCCGGCGGCGGGGGCTTATTCGGTGAAGCAGCGGGGCCATTGGGCGCGGGGCCCTGTGTGGAACGAGGGGACATGCTCTATGTCTTCGACCAGGCGGTGCTCACCGCATTTGATTCAAGAACGGGTGCCGTGCGGTGGCGCCTGCCGTCCATTGGAATAGCGGGGATGTTCTTCGATGACAAAGGAATGATGTATTTGAACACCACGACGGCGAGTCCGGACACGGTCAAATACTCGCGGCAGATTGATGTGACACAGACGATCCGCGCCATGATCCTCAAAATTGATCCGAGGATCGGCAAGATCCTGTGGAGCGCGGACCCGGGGGGCTTTGTTTCGTACGTTTCAGGCAGGTATATTTATCTGGTGCAGTCGTATGATGCCGATGACCAGAAGGACAACCCCTGGAGCATCGGGGTGGAACCGAAGTCCCATGTCTGGATCAGGCGGTTGAATCCCGGGAACGGCCGCGTGATGTGGGAACATTATCAGGACCGGGCTCCGCTGGATGTCCGATTCAGCGGGAACACCATTCAAATCGTGTTCAAGAAGGAAGTGCAGGTGCTGAAATTCGTTTCACTTTGAGCCGTCATGATGCAAGCAGAATCGAACAGCGGAACGCCGGAGGAGCGCGTCCTGGCCGGCGCCGGGTGGATGGCATTGAAAAAGCGGGTCATTTGGATCACTCTGATGTTGACGCGCGAGGGCGGTCTGTTACAAATGGCGGCGTCGGTTCAAACAAACAGTGTCGGTGTCAGAAGACAGATTGTCAGTGAACCCTAAACGACATTCAGCGATCCTGCCGGCGCAGTCCTCCTACGCGGTTTTTTGAGCCAAAACAGCATTATGAATCCAACCAGGCTATTTGTGGGCAACCTATCGTACGAGACCATGGAAAATGACCTTCAAGATTATTTTTCCCAGGCAGGTGCTGTCACGTCGGTCAATCTCATGATGGACAAGATGACCGGCAAATCGCGCGGGTTCGCGTTCGTCGAGTTCGGGAATCCGGACGAAGCGAACAAGGCCATCGAGCAATTTCACAGCAAGGAGTTCCAGGGCCGCGCGCTGACGGTGAACATTGCGCGCCCTCGGGAAGAACGCCCTCAGCAGCAGCGCTGGGGTGGTGATCGCGGCGGCAATTACGAGCGCCGTTGAGCGCGGAAGGTATTTTCACGGGGCCGGACTGACTCTCAAGGCGGCCCGTGCTGTCTTCAGGAATTGGATTTGACAGGCAGCCTGCGCCCCTTATCTTGAATCACGCTTTATGGCTGAGAACGTTCCTAATATTCCGACCGGTGCCGTTCCTCCGAAAAAGGAAACGGGCAAGGTGCTGCCCAAGAAAGAAACTGTCCGGATCAACTTGCCGCCCAAGCCGTCGGCGGCGCCGACGATCAAGCTGCCGACGCTTCCGCCGAGCGGTCCGACCGGGGCTGCGGGGGCCGCGCCGGCGCCGGCTCACGCCGCAGCCGCCGCACCGGCGGTGCCGCGCACCGGAACTGCCGCCCCCATTGCACCCCGCCCTCCGGGAGCCGCACGGGCCCCGGCCGCCCCGGTTGCCCCGGCCGCTCCCGAACTCAGCCCGGTGGATGTCATCCTGGCGATCGCGGCGGCGGCGGTGGGATTGTTGGCCGTCGGCACGACGGCGTACGTGGCCTTCATGGTCCTGAGCTAGGCCTGCGGCTCCGCCAAAGTCACATCCCTCACCTTTTTTTCAGCCACCCGATTATGGCATCCCAGAAAATCGTCAGCCTGACGGAGGAAAACTTTGCGCAGGAAGTGCTGCAATCACCTTTACCCGTTCTGGTGGATTTCTGGGCTGAATGGTGTGGCCCCTGCAAAATGATTACGCCGATTCTCGACGAACTGGCCGAGGAATACGACGGCCGGGTGAAGATTGGCAAAGTGAACATCGACGAGCAGCAGGGAGTGGCCGCCGAGTACGGAATCCGGGCCATTCCCACCTTGCTGCTTTTTCACAAGGGACAGGTGGCCGACCAGATTGTGGGCCTTCACAGCAAACGCGATTTGAAGGCGAGCTTCGATCGCGTGGCGGCTTGAGCTGCGGACCCGGGTGCGCCGGCTTGTGAACGCTGGGGTTGCCGGGTTTGGGTTCGTGGCCCCAACGCGACCCTCGCCGCTTTTGATTTCTGACAATTGAGTTGAATTCCTGGGGTGTTGTGTCTTTGTGTTGAGATGATTGTCACACCCGGACAATTCACTCAGCGCGCCGAGTTCTACCATCAGCTCGCCCAGCTTACCGCCGCCGGCCTCGGGGTGGTTGCCGCGCTGCAACAACTGCAAAGCCATCCTCCGGCGCGTTCCTATCGAGAGCCGCTCCGGAAATTGCTTGTTGAACTCGCCGGCGGCCGCACCCTGGCCGAGGGCCTGTCGAACATCGGTCCCTGGCTGCCGGCATTTGACGTGACGCTGATTGAGGCCGGCGAGAAAAGCGGGCGGCTGGACCAGTGTTTCCGGTTGCTGTCAGGTTACTATGCCGACCGGGCGCGGATGGCCAAACAGTTTGTTGGCGATCTGGCCTATCCCGTTTTCCTTTTTCATTTTTCGGTCCTGATTCTTGCTTTCCTGCAGCTTGTCGGGTCGGGCAACTGGCTGCTGGTGCTGGCGGCCGGGCTGGGGCCGGTGTACGGAATCACCGCATTCCTGATTTATGCGGCGCAAAGCCGGCATGGCGAGGCCTGGCGCGCGCGGGTGGAAGCCATTTTGCACCGGGTGCCGGTGCTGGGGACGGGGCGGCGTTACCTCGCGTTGTCGCGGCTGGCGGCGGCGCTGGAGGCGCTGCTCAGCGCGGGGGTGACGATTGTTGAAGGCTGGGAGCTGGCGGCTGCTGCGAGCGGCTCGCCCGTCCTGCATCGGACGGTCACGGCCTGGAAGCCGCTCCTGGAAGCGGGCCGGACGCCCGTGGAGCTGATCCGGAGTTCGTCCGGGTTTCCCGAACTTTTCATCAACCAATACGCCACGGGAGAGATCAGTGGAACGCTCGACGACACCCTGCGGCGGATGCAGGCCTATTACCAGGAGGAGGGATCGCGCAAACTTCACTCCGTGGCCCTGTGGACGCCACGATTGATTTACATCGGCGTGCTGTTCATGGGCGGGTACATCGTGGTCCGGTTCTGGATGCGGCAATTCCAGGATATCCGGAATGCGGGCGGGTTCTGAAGCGGCTTTCGCGACGTGCGGATGATTCCCGATGGCCCGGAGCCCAGCGCACGTCTTGCCTATTTATGAGATGGGTTTTAAAGTAATCGCCGGATCGGCAATGATTTTTGGCAATGAATACAGGTTTCTTCCA
>JBEKFT010000004.1:0-12391 GCA_050013175.1 Verrucomicrobiota bacterium | reverse complement strand
ACGCTCACGGTGCCCAGAATGATCGAGAGCTGGATCAGGCGCGCCCGCCGGTAGAGAATCGTCACCTGCTCCGCCAGCCGGCCCCGGTGGTCGTCGCCGGCTTCGCGCATCTCCCGGATGAGCTGGCGCGACCGGTCCACCGCGCGCCCGAACCGGTTTGTCAACGAGAGCAGCAGGAGGCCCACGCCGGAAATCAGAATCACCGGAGCGACCGCGACCTGCAGCACCGGGATGAGTTCACTGAGCCGTGTGGATGGCATGGAACCAAACCTAACGGCTCGAAGCCGGCCGAATCAATCCGAATCCGAGTTTCATAGCGGCTGTCAAATCTAGAACTCGTCTCACCAATCCAGAAACAGGTGGGGCGAGCGTACTCGCGAGCCATCGGTTGCCTGGAAAATGGCGGCTCGTCGGTAGCCTCGCCCCACCAAAGAACATCTGGCGACGGGCCGTCGCGACCCCGTCACATTGGCGGCTGCGAGGGCTCAGCAAATGCGCGGCAATTGTTCCCCGCTGGCCATGTCGAGGATGCGCTGCACGCCCATCGCGCTCTTTAACAGAACCCTGGCGGAAGCCTGTTCCATGACTTTTCCGATCCTGCACGCCCCGGCGCCGAGGGGATGCGCGGCCAGGACCGCCAAAGCCCGGTCGGCGTCGCGCTCGGGAACAAAGGCGGCAAATCTGCCTTCGCACGCCACGTGCAGCGGGTCCAGCCCGAGAATCTCACAGGCGCCGCGGACATCCTCGCGGACGGGGATCAATGTTTCCTCGACCGACAGGGTCAGGCTGGCCGCCTCGGAGATTTCGTTGAGCACGCTCGTCAGGCCGCCGCGCGTGAGATCGCGCAGGCAATGAATTTCAACTCCGGCGCGCAGCAGCTCGCCCACCAGGCCGGAGACCGGCGCCGAATCGCTCTCGATCGTGCTCTCGAATTCCAGTCCTTCGCGCACCGCCATGATGGCCATGCCGTGCCGGCCCAGATCGCCGTTTACGAGGATCACGTCGCCGGGCCGGATGCTGTGCGGCGCGATGATCAGCGAATGTTCGACCACGCCGATGCCGGACGTGTTGATGAACAGCCCGTCGCCCTTGCCTTTGTCCACCACCTTTGTGTCGCCGGTAATGATCTGCACGCCGGCGCTCGCGGCGGCCCGTTGCATCGAGGAGACGATCCTCCAGAGCGTGTCCATGGGCAGCCCTTCCTCGATGATGAAACCGGCGCTGAGATAGAGGGGGCGGGCGCCGCTCATCGCCAGGTCGTTCACCGTGCCGTGCACGGCCAGGGAGCCGACATCCCCGCCGGGAAAAAACAACGGCCGCACGACATAGGAATCGGTCGTGAACGCCAGGCGTTTCCCGGCAAGTTCGAAGACGCTCGAGTCGTGTTGCGCCTCCAGCAGGTCGTTGCGGAACGCCGGCACGAACAGGTCGCCGATGAGCCGGTGCATCAGCTTGCCGCCGCCGCCATGCGCCAGCAGCACGTGCGGATATTCCCCGATTGGGATCGGGCAGGCGGCGGAAAAATCAAGAGGCTGCATGATCAGTTGAAAGCGGCTTCCCGCCGATACCGGTAATAAGCCGCGCACGCGCCTTCGGACGAAACCATCGGGGCGCCCAGCGGATGTTCCGGCGTGCAGCGCGTGCCGAAGGCCGGACATTCGTTCGGCTTGATCTGCCCCTGCAGGACCAGGCCGGCGAGGCATTCGGAGGGTTCGTCGGCGTGATAGCCGGCGACGCCAAATTTCCGCTCGGCATCAAACCCGGCATAGCGGTCGCTCAGCCCCAGGCCGCTTTGCGCAATTTCGCCGATGCCGCGCCATTTGCGCGGGATGACCCCGAACACTTCGTGGATGAGCTGTTGCGCGGTTGGATTGCCCTCGCGGCGCACGGCCCGGCTGTAGGGGTTTTCGACTTCGGCCCGGCCGCTCTCCAACTGCTGCACGCACATCCATATGCCTTGAAGGATGTCCAGCGGTTCGAAGCCGGTGACGACGATGGGGACATGATACTTCGCCGCGATTGGAAAGTATTCCTCGCAGCCCATGACGGCGCAGACGTGGCCCGCCGCCAGGAACGCCTGGATGCGGCACTTCGGAGAACCCAGCACCGCCACCATGGCCGGAGGCACCAGGACGTGCGAGACGAGCATTGAAAAATTCTTCACGCCCCGTTTGGCGGCCTGAAACACCGCCATGGCCGTCGCCGGGGCGGTGGTTTCAAATCCGACCCCGAAGAAGACGACTTCCCTGGCAGGATTCTGCTCGGCGAGTTTCAAGGCATCGAGAGGCGAATACACGATGCGCACGTCGCCGCCCCGCGCCTTGACGGAGAGCAGGTCGGTGGTGCTCCCGGGCACCCGCAGCATGTCGCCGAACGAGCAAAAGATCACCTCGGGCCGGGAAGCGATCGCAAGCGCCTTGTCGATCAACTCGAGGGGTGTGACGCACACCGGGCAGCCCGGGCCGTGAATGAGCGTGATGTCTTTGGGAAGCAGTTCGTCGAGGCCGAACTTGACGATGGCATGCGTCTGCCCGCCGCAGACCTCCATGATGTTCCAGGGCCGGGTCGTGATCCGCGCGATCTGACGCGCATATTGGCGGGCGAGCCCGGCATCGCGGTATTCATCGAGATATTTCATGGCTGCGCAGCGTGACAACCCGCGGTGCCGCCGGCCGATGGCCCGCGGAAGAGCGCCGGAATCTCACCGGCCGCCGCGATCCCTGTCGAGCGGTCGTTCACGGCCCGGGCTCCTTCAATTCGTCCAGCGATTCCATTTCCTTCAGGTACTCGAAAACTTTGTTCGCCTCCTCCTCATCGATCCGGCTGATGGCAAAGCCGACATGGACGATGACGTAGTCGCCGATTTTTGCTTCGGGCACACAGGCCAGGCTGGCGTTCTTGAGGATCCCGCCGAAATCGATCCTGCCCGTTCGCTCCAGCGGATCTTCGCCGCTGATGCTCATGATTTTTCCGGGGATGGCCAGGCACATGATTGAATTCTACCTCTCCGCGCGCCGGGCGGCAATGATTTGGCCCAGGGCGATTCCGCCGTCGTTCGGCGGCACCCGCTGATGCCAATAGGGTTGAAAGCCCGCCTCCCGCAGCCGGCGCACGGTTGTTTCCGTCAGATACCGGTTCTGGAAGCAGCCGCCCGAGAGGGCGATGCGCGCAGTCCCGACGCGGCGGGCTGCGGCGACGATGAATTCAACCAGGCTGTTGTGAAATTTCGCGGAAATCCAGCCGGGGACGGCGCCGGCCTCAAGATCGGCCAGGACGCCGTGGATCACGGGCGCCCAGTCCAGAATCAGCGGGGATTGAAGAGGATCCGTCGGGGAATGCTCCTCGCGGATGCCGGGCGGATCGATCCGCAACGGATACGCCTCGTCCGTTACAATTCCATCGCGTGCAAACTCCAGTTCCATCGCCGCCTGTCCTTCGAAGCGGGTCTGCTGGCGCAAACCGATCAACGCGGCCACGGCATCGAACAGCCTGCCGGCGCTCGACGTGAGCGGTGAATTCAAGCCGCGGGCGAGCATGTTTTTGAAAGCGGCAAGTTCCCGGCCCGCCATTCCGCGCACCGGCGGCAGGTGTTTCATTTCAAACGCCTCGTCCCCAAACAATTCGTAAAGCAACCCCAGGGCGGTCCGGCGCGGCTCTTTCACCGCTCGATCCCCCCCGGGCAATCGGAATTGCCGGAAATGGGCGACACGCTCGCAGCGGGCGTCGGTGACAAAAAAGAATTCGCCGCCCCAGACGCTGCCGTCCAGCCCGTAACCGGTGCCGTCCCAGGACACGCCGAGCGCCGGCGGCTGCAATTCGTTCTCGGCCATGCAGGACAAGACGTGGGCGACGTGATGCTGGACAGAGACGAAGTGCACGCCGCTACGCTGCGCCACTCTCTCCCGCGCGAATTGCGTCGAGAGATACTCCGGGTGCGCGTCGGCGGCGATGATTTCCGGCGTGGCCTCGTAGAAGGATTCCAGGTCTGCGATCCCCCGTCGGAAGGCCCTGAAAGCCCGGTCCGTCTCCAGATCGCCGATGTGCTGGCTGAGGAACACCTGGGGGCCGACTGCGAGCGCCACGGCGTTCTTCAGATGGGCGCCGACGGCTAGAATAGTGTGAGCGTGGAGTGTGGAGCGTGGAGCGTGGAGGGTGATTGGCAGGGGCGCGTAGCCGCGCGCCCGGCGCAACACCAGCTCGCGGCCCATCATCACGCGCACGATCGAATCGTCCACATGCCGCACGATGGGCCGGTCATGGACCAGGAACACGTCGGCGATTCCGCCGAGCCGTTCCAAGGCTTCCCGCTCGTCGATGCAGATCGGTTCGTCGCCCAGATTGCCGCTCGTGGCCACTACCGGAAAGCCGAGGAGCGACAGGAGCAGATGGTGCAGCGGGGTGTAAGGAAGCATGCAGCCGAGATTGGGATTGCCAGGGGCGATGCTCCTGGCAATTTCAAATTTGAGATTTGAAATTTGAGATTTGTCCTGCCGGCGCATGAGGACGATCGGGGCCTCGGGTGAGCGGAGCAGCCGTTCTTCCAAAGGTGAGACTTCACAAATCGCTTTTGCCGCAGCCAGCGAGGGGACCATCAACGCAAACGGTTTTTCTTCGCGGTGCTTGCGCTCGCGCAACCGCCGAACGGCGCTTTCATCGTGCGCCGCCGTCATGAGATGAAATCCGCCGAGACCTTTGACGGCGACGATCCGGCCGTCGCGGATGGCCTCGGCGGCAGCCGACAACGCCGCGTGGCCGCGCTTGTCAAAGTGCGGATCGTCCGCCGTTTCCTCCGCGCGTTGGCCCGCGCGGCCACCTTGCCGGAGTTCAAGCTGCGGGCCGCAGTCGGGGCACGCATTGGGTTGCGCGTGGAAGCGGCGGTCCCGCGGGTCGTCGTATTCGGCCCGGCACCGCGGGCACATGACGAATCCCTTCATCGAGGTGTTTGCGCGGTCGTAAGGAAGCGCTTCGATGATGCTGAAGCGCGGACCGCAGTGCGTGCAATTCGTGAATGGATAGTGGTACCGCCGGTTGGCCGGATCGAAGAGCTCACGGAGACAGTCCGGGCAGGTGGCGATGTCCGGCGGCGCGAGCGCGCTCTTGCCCCCGCCGGTTTCACTCTCGCGGATTTCAAAGCCGGTGTAGCCGGCGGGGTCGAGCCAGGAAGCCTCGATGCCCTGGATGAAACTGCGCGGAGGTTTTTCGGCCTCGAGGCGCAGGAGAAACTGTTCCAGCTCAGGGCGGGGGCCTTCGAGTTCGAGCGTGACGCCCTGGACCGTGTTGTTCACCCACCCTGCAAGCCCAAGTTCGGATGCCATGCGAAACACGAAAGGACGAAAGCCAACCCCTTGAACTGCGCCGCGAACGCAGGCCTTGAGCCGCATTCGCTCCGGAGCCGCAGTTTTCATATCATGTCAATTCTTCGCAGAATCGCAGCCAAAATGTGCCCGCGCCTACCCGCATCGGCGACACATCCGTTGCCCAAGACTCCACCTTTTTTGCCGGGCCTCGACAATTTAGCCTCAGTTCCAATTCCGAGGCCGCCTTGAATCGGCCAAGTGCCCCGACGGACCGGGCCAATTCATGAGGGGTGGGGACGGCCTCGTCCCCAGTCAGGTTATAGAAACTCAATGGATCCAGGGGACGGGCCGTCCCCACCCCGATATCGCCCCCTTCATGAATTGGCCCTGCCCGTCGGAGAGCCGTGGACATAGCCGGGTTCGATGGGGAGGGGTACCTATTGGGACTTGGCGCACGGGAGGTGGAACATGAATTAGAATAGTCTATCAGTTCTTTTACTTGCATTAGCAAAACACATCGCATTATTCTCAATTGTGCCCATATTACCGGCGCGGCAGGGAAGCGGTTTGGGGGGTGAGGATGGGGTGCCGGCATTGGAGTGCATGCACGCATGGCGCACAAACTGACGACCTGCACGTTCTGTGGAGTTGGTTGCGGCATCTATCTGGAAACCGCAGGCAACCGTGTTGTGGGCGCCTACCCCAGCATGTCACACCCGACGAACCGGGGGAAAATATGCCTGCGCGGCTGGCACGTTCACGAAGTCTCCGGTTCGCCGGACCGCCTGAAACGGCCGTTGCTGAAGAAGAACGGGCAATTTCAGGAAGTCACCTGGGATGAAG
This sequence comes from Verrucomicrobiota bacterium, assembly GCA_050013175.1. GTDB lineage: Bacteria > Verrucomicrobiota > Verrucomicrobiia > Limisphaerales > BOG-1460 > BOG-1460. The sequence continues at coordinate 6,251 of JBEKFT010000004.1, read as the reverse complement.
CGCTCGGTTTTGTCGCGAACCGTCTGCAGGAAATCCGGCGCGAGCACGGTCCTGATTCGATTGCTTTCCTGAACTCCCCGCGCTGTTCCAACGAGGAAGCCTACCTGCTCCAAAAACTGGCGCGCGCCGTCGTGGGCACGAACAACGTCGATCATGGGGCGGGTGTGTACTGCAACAACTCCATTCACGTCCTGCTGGACATGATCGGTGTTCCGGCCAGCACCAACTCGATTGGCGAACTGGCCCGGAGCGAAGTCATCGTCGTGGACGGGGTGGACCTGGGCCGTCAACTGCCCACCATTGGCGGCTGGGTCATTCGAGCCAAGCTGGCTGGCGCCCGGTTGATTGTGATCGACACCCGCCGGCACCGGGTGGCGGAGAGCGCCGACCTGTTTCTTCAGATCAAGCCCGGCACCGAGGTCATGCTGTATGGCGCGATGGCGAAGGTCATTGTGGATCGGGGCCTGATGGATCTTCCGTTCATCAAGGGGCGATGCCGGGGCTTCGAGGCGTTCCTGGACCAGGTGCGGGAGTACGATCTGTTGCAGGCGGCGACGGACTGCGGCGTGCCGGCGGAGTTGATTGAAGCGGCGGCCCTGGCCTATGGCCGGGCACGGTCGGCGGCCCTGCTTTACTCAACCGGCATCGAGGCGCGGCACACCGACAGCATCCGCGCGATCGTCAACCTGGCGTTGCTGACGGGCAATCTGGGCAAGGAAGGGGCAGGGCTCTTTCCGCTCACGGAGCAGAACAACCTCCAGGGCGTGTGCGACATGGGCATGTTGCCGGATCGTCTGCCGGGTTATGAACCCGTGACGAACCCGGACGCGCGCGCCGGGCTCGAATCGCTCTGGAAGGCCAGGCTGCCGTCGGCGCCGGGGCTGGCCGCGCATGCGCTCCTGGCGCACCGCGGGCAGGGCCGGGTGAAGGCGCTGTGGTTGTGCCGCTATGATCCGGTCAGCACCGCATTTTTCGGCGACGCGGTCCATTCTCTCGAGGAGTGCGATCTGGTCGTGCTGCAGCATTTGTTCATGACCGAGACAGCGCGTTACGCGCACGTGGTCCTGCCGACGACGGCATTTGGCGAGGAGCGGGTTTCGTTCACGAACACGGAACGGCGCATTCAATTGGCGGAGCAAGTCATCGATCCCCCGCCCGGTCCCATGCCGGCCTGGGAACAACTGGTGAAGCTGGCTCAAAAGATGGGGGCCGACTGGCCGTATCGTTCCGCGGGTGAGATCATGGAGGAAATTGGCGCGGCCATCCCCTTTTACAGCGGCGCAAGCCACGAGAATCTGGCGCGTGAATATGGGCGCCAATGGCCCTGCACGAAAGATTGCCCGCTCGGGACGCCGATGCTGTTCGCCGGCGGCGCCCCGAAACTGGGGTTCAAATTTGTGCCGGTGGCCAGGCCGCGGCCGCCCGCCCTGGAATCGGCCGGCGCTTTCCCGTTCACGATGGTGTTCGGCCACTCCCTGTATTACTGGCACCAGAACGTGCTCATCAAGCACAGCGAAACCCTCAAACGCGAGTACCGCGTTCTGCTCCTCGATTACCCGGACGGCTTCGTCGAAATCAACACGGAGGACGCGCAGCGGCTGGGTCTGCGCGATGGAGCGAAAATCCGGCTGCGGGCGCCCTCCGGCTCGGCGGTCTCCACGGCGCGGGTCACGCCGGAAGTCCGGAGCGGGACCATCATGGTTCCCTATTTCGTCCAAAGGCTGGAACGGCAGCTTCTCGGGACGACCGAGGATGGCAACTCGTTCGTGTCGGTGTGCGTGGAGAAGGAGGCCGCATGAAGGCCCGCGTGCTTGCCGGCGCCGATGTGTTGAAGATCGTGGACTTGCTGCGCCGGGAGGGCCGGGAAGTCATTGCGCCCTTTTGTGGGCGGGGTCGTGACACGTATTTTGACATCGTCACCGACGCAAACCGCGGGGACATTCAGATTCACCTGCCCAATCCTTACTACCCGCCGAAGCGATTTGTGTTTCCGCACATCGAACGCCTGTTGAAGGTTCGGGGGAACGACGGCCAAATCCAGATCGAGCCGACCTACGAGGAACGCCGGCGCGCCCTTTTTGGCATTCGCTCGTGCGACGTGGAGGGCATCTGGCACCTGGACCGCTTCTACCTGGGCCGGGATTTCCGGGACATTTACTACGAGAAACACCGCCGGAATCTTTTCCTGGTGAACCTCGTTTGCACCGACCCGGCGCGCGACATCGGTGACGAATGTTTCTGTGTCTGCGCGGACACGGGTCCGGCCGCGCGCGGTCATTTCGACCTGCAACTGATGGATTTGGGCGGCGGCGAGTTCATGGCGGTGGCCGGCACGCCGGCCGGGGAGGCGTTGTTTGCGGACCCGATTTTCAGGAAGGGCACGGCGGCGCACGTGGAGCGGCGCCGCGCCATCCTTGGCGACGTGCGCCGGCAATTCAAGACCACCACCAGTTGGTTCCCCGCCACGGTGCGGTATGTGTCGGAAGGAAGGATTCCGGAAAAGACGTGGGAGGAAATCGGCAATCGCTGCCTCGAATGCGGCGGCTGCACGTATGTGTGCCCGGCCTGCACGTGTTTTACGGTGAGCGATCGCCGGGTGGGGCCGGATGAAACCGAGCGCGTGAGGATTTGGGACTCGTGCGCGCTCGGCGGTTTTACGCGCATGGCAGGGGGGTTCAATCCGCGCCGCGCGGTGCATGACCGGCGCAACCGGCGTTTCTTCCGGAAGCTGGCGCATTACTTTATCCAACGCGAATTGTCGATGGCCTGTGTCGGCTGCGGCCGCTGCGCGGCGGTTTGTCACGGAGACGTGGGAATGCCCAGTGTGGTGGAAATGCTTCGTCGCGCCTCGGCGGACGTCAACCCCAATGAACCCGTCAAGGACTGAAAACGTTTATCTGCCAAAAGTCGCGATCCTCGACCGCGTGGTGGAGGACATCGCCGAGGTCAGGACGTTTTACTGGCATTTCGAAGACCCGGCGGCGCAGATGGAGTTCAAGGGATTCCGCCCCGGGCAGTTCGCGCAAGTTTCGCTGTTTGGCGTCGGGGAATTTCCCGCGTCTCTGCCGCCGAGCCCGACCGAGCCCGAGATTTTTTTCACCATCCGGCAGGTGGGCAGTTGCACCGGCGCACTCCACCGCCTCAAGCCGCACGACCGGTTTGCCGTGCGAGGCCCTTACGGCAACGGCTTCCCCATGGAACAGTATCGCGGGAAAAACCTGGTGTTCGTCGCCGGAGGCATCGGGCTGATCCCCCTGCGCTCCTGCATCGTGTACGCGATGAACCATTGCGACCATTACCGGCGCATCCAGATTTTCCACGGCGCGAAGACGCCCGGGGAATTGATGTATCTCTCCAGCCTGAGGGACTGGGAAAAGTCCGGGCATGCCGAATGCCATCTGACGGTGGACCGGGCCTGCAACGGCTGGGGCGGCCACGTCGGCGTTGTGAGCAGCTTGTTCAAGAAACCCGGCGTGTCGGTGCCCGTGGAGGACACCATCGCCTTCGTCTGCGGCCCGCCGATCATGTTCCGCTTCGTCATCCGCGACCTGCTGGCGATGGGTTTCGAGGAACGAAACATCGTCTCGACACTCGAGCGTTACATGAAATGCGGCGTCGGCAAGTGCGGGCATTGCTGCATCGGCACCGCTTACATCTGCGTGGACGGCCCGGTGTTCACGTACGAGCAAATCAAGAAACTCGGGGAGGACATCTGATGCCCGGCCTGTTCGAACAACTCCGGCGCTGTTTCGAGGGCGGCGTCTGCCTGGTGGGCGTCGGCAACCCGGATTGCGGCGATGACGCCCTCGGCGTGCGCCTGGCGGAAGCCTTGACCGGAGCGCGGCCGCACACGGTCGCAGCCATTCGGGAAGGCGAAGGTGTTGCGGCGGAGGACCGCCGCGTTCCGAAGCTCATCGTCGCGGGCGGGACGCCGGAGCGGTTCGTTGGGCGTCTGATCGACGCCGGCTTCGACCATGTGATTTTTCTGGATGCGGTCGAATTCGGCGGCGACCCGGGCGCTGTTGTCTTTCTCGACTCGAAGCAAATGGCCGCCAGGTTCCCGCAGGTATCGACCCACAAGCTTTCGCTCGGGTTGCTGGCCAGATGCCTTGAAGCCAATGGCCGGACCCGCGCCTGGCTGCTGGGAGTGCAGCCTGAATCACTCCAGCCGGGTGCCGGCCTGACGGCGGCGGTCCAAAACACTCTCAAGATCCTGACCGAATTGTTGGGGAAAATGCCGGCGGGCAATCCGGCCGTGGCGCACTCCGCCCTTTCGGAGCGGCGGACGTTGCCCGGCGCGCCGATCGAGGCTCCGCGTTCCGCGATCGCATGATCTCTCCCGAAAAAGCCGTTGTCGCCGCGATTCTCCTTTGTTTCGCCGGGGCGGTGCTGACGCTCGGGATCGCGCGCCTGAAGACCCTGGCGGGCTGGCTCGCATTTGCCGTTACCGCGGCCACGGCCGGACTGATCTTCACGGCGGTGGGCCGGGTGCTCGTTGCCGGGCCGTCACCCGAGCCCGCCACATTCTGGGCCCTGCCGGCCATCGGGTTCGCTCTCCGGGTCCACGTGGACGGGTTGACGGCAATCTTCCTGCTGCTGGCGGCGCTGCTCGCGTTGCCCGCATCGCTTTACTCGATCTCCTACATGAAGCACTACGGAGACTACGGTGTCGCCCGTTATTATCCTTACTTCCTCCTGTTCCTGGCCGCGATGTATGGCCTGGTGAGCACCACCGACATGATGTGGTTCTTTTTCATTTTTTGGCAGATGATGACCCTGCCGGGCTACGCCCTCATCCGCTTCGAAAAAAGGAAGCCCGAGAACATCCGCGCCGCAAACAAGTATCTCGCGATGATGCAAATCGCCTGCGCCGCCACGATGATCGGCGCGGAATTGCTCGCCGGGGCGGGGACGCCGGCCAACGGCGGCGCGGCTCTGAAGTACGACTTCGGCACCGTGAGCGCAAACCTTCCGCTCCTGCTGCGAGCCCGGCCCGGGATGACCGCGCTCGCCTTCGGGCTGTTCCTGGCGGGGTTTGGCATCAAGATGGGGATGTGGCCGTTCGGACAGGTTTGGCTTCCGGATGCGCACCCGGCCGCGCCCTCGCCGGTGAGCGCGATGCTGTCCGGAGTGATGATCAAGACCGGCGTGTATGGCCTTCTGCGTTATTTCCTTTGGTTGGTGCCGCCCGTCGCCCAGGGGGACTATCCCGTCCGGGGGTGGGGCCTGGTCGTGGTCCTGCTCGGGACGCTCTCGCTCTTCACGGGGACGATGCAGGCGCTGAGGCAGGAACAGACGAAGCGTTTGCTCGCCTTTCACAGCATCGGCCAGATCGGCTATATTCTCCTGGGCACGGGGGTCTGCATGGTGATGCTGCCGGCGAGGGGACCCGATGCGGCGGCGCTGGCCACCCTGGGGTTATTTGGCGCCCTGTTCCACACCTTGAATCACGGTTTGTTCAAGGGATTGCTCTTCCTCAACGCGGGTTCGATGCTGCACGCCACCGGCACGCAGGATTTGAACAAGATGGGCGGGTTGTTGAAGTTCATGCCGCTGACCGCTGCAACGGCGCTCGTGGCTTCGTTCTCCATCTCGGGCGTGCCCTTGTTCAACGGGTTCGCCAGCAAATGGTGCATTTATGTCGCGGCGGTGCAAGGGAGCCGGACGGCCGGGTACCTCGCCCCCTGCGCCGTCGTCGCCATTCTGACCAGCGCACTCACCCTGGCATCGTTCATCAAGTTCTTCGGTGTGAGTTTTCTGTCGCGCCAGAGCCCGCTTGTGACCGCGCAAGCCGCGCGGCGGGGCAAACTCGATGTCGATTGGCGGATGCAGGCGCCTCAAGTGTTCCTGGCGGCGCTGTGCCTGTTGCTGGGGCTCGTGCCGGCGATTGCTTTCCGTTTCATGCAGCAGGCGATGGACGCCAGCCGGCACGGTCTCGGCGCCGTGTTTGCGGACGCCGCGCCGGCGTTGAGCCCGCCCTGGACAGGGCTGCGGGCATTGGAGGGGCGGGCCCTGTTTGTCCCGGGGGCGCTCGCCGCCGTGGTGCTCGTGGCATTCCTCGGCGCGCGCGCCCTTTCAAGACTCGGCGGCGCGCGGCGCCGGGCCGCGGCGCCCTGGCTTTGCGGTTATGTCCGCGAGGCCGCGTGTCATCGCTATGTCGCGCATCATTTTTACGGGGAAATCAAACGCTGTTTCCGCTGGCTCGGCGGCGCGCCGCAGCGCCCAAGCACCGGATCGAAAAAGACATGATT
>JBEKFT010000003.1:0-13101 GCA_050013175.1 Verrucomicrobiota bacterium | reverse complement strand
CCCGACGGATGGCGGTGAGTATTTTCTCGAGCGCCTCCTGCTTCATCAGATACCCCAGGGCGCCGGCGCGGAAGGCGATTTCTGCGTACACGGACTCGTCATGAACACTGACCACCAATACGGAGATTCCGGGATACTGGGCCTTGATGTTTCGCATCAATTCCAGCCCGCTGCTGTCTTTGAGGGAAATGTCGGCGATGACCAGGTCGGGTTTGAGCGTGGCAATGGCGCTCATCGCGCGCGAGGCGTCTTCCTCCTCTCCGCACACGACCATGTCGCTCTGGCGGTTGATCAGTTGCGCGATGCCGAAGCGGACGACCGCATGGTCATCCACGAGTAAAATGCGCGTTTTGCCTTTTGTGGGATCCTGTTTTTGTTGTTTCGATTGGACCATGTCGCTCCAGTTCAGGTGATCAGTTGGAACTGCCCGGCGCTTCGCGCCAACCCAGATTTCCAGTTCTCGAGCACGCGACCAGTTTGTATCAAATGCCCAGATCTGCGCAATCTTATTGAATGGCCAAATTGCCGGGAGGGGACCTGTCCGATTCCAGCGGGAACAGGCTTTCGGGTGAGGGTGTCAAGTCGCTTGCCCGCTGCGTCTGATGCTGGCCATCCAGCCGCGGTTCCGGCCTCCTGCTTCCGTCACCCCGGGCGCGTCCGCCCCTCCACTTGACTCAGCAGCATTCGCAAATAGACTCTGGCCGTGTCACTCGCATTCCAATTCGCGCGCGCTTTATTGCTTCCGGTCTTTGTCTCATGAAGAAGCGCCCCTCCGTCTTCGTTGTTTTTCTGACCGTGTTCATCGACCTGGTCGGTTTTGGCATTGTCCTGCCGCAAATGCCGCTTTATGCGAAGAGCTATCACGCGAACGGTGTTGAACTGGGTTTGCTCATGGCGTCCTTCTCGGCCATGCAATTTCTTTTTGCTCCATGGTGGGGGCAGTTGTCGGACCGCCTGGGACGCCGTCCGGTGCTGCTCGTCAGCATTGCCGGCTCGGTGGTGGCTTATGCCTGGTTTGCGCTGGCCACCCGTTTTGAAGGGGCAACCGCACTTTGGATGATCATCGCGTCACGGGTGTTCGCGGGCATCTGCGGCGCAAATATCACGGTGGCGCAGGCGTATATTGCCGATATCACGCCGCCGGAACAACGGTCAAAACGAATGGGCCTGATCGGCATGGCCTTCGGCCTGGGCTTCATTTTCGGCCCGTGGATTGGCAGCCGGAGCGCCGACTGGTTTGGAAGCGGCGGGCCGGGATGGGTGGCCAGCGCGCTGTGCGCGGTGGATTTGTGCATGGCCTTCTTCATCCTGTCGGAAAGCTGGACTCCGTCCGCGGAACACGTCCCCAGACGCGCGCGCTTTGCCCAATGGCAGCATACGATGCAGCAACCCACCATTGGCCTGCTGGTGACGATCTTCTTCCTGGCCACGTTTTGCTTTACCTGCTTTGAATTGACACTTGGCCTGATCATCTCGCGGAACTTCGGCCTGGATTTGCTCAAGGAGAATGACCTGAAAATCGCCCAACGGATCGCCGGCACGCTCTTCATGTATTCGGGAATCGTGGGTGCCTTGGTTCAAGGCGGCCCCATTGGGAGGCTGGTGAAAAGCCTGGGCGAACGGAAACTGATTGTGGGCAGCTTGTTTTTGACCGGCCTGAGCCTGGCGCTGGTGCCCATGGTGCATGGGGATATCCATCAAACCGGCGAACTGTCCTGGAGATTGCTGTTCAGCGACAGCGGTGGCGCGTGGTGGGCGCTGTTGGGCGTGCTGGCGTTGCTGGCCATTGGAACGGGTCTGACGCGCCCTCCGCTTTTCGGGTTGCTCTCCATTCTGGCCCCCGCGAACGAGCAAGGTGCGACCATTGGGATTGCCCAAAGCGCCGGCAGTCTGGCACGAATCGCGGGACCGATGTTCGCGGGAATATTCTTCCAGGCCCATCCCAGCCTGCCTTATCTGGTATGCGCAGGCATTGCCATTGCAACCGGTGTCATTGGCTGGCAGAAACTCGTGGTGCCAGCGGAACGGCCCCCGGCCTAAACTCGCGACGCAAGAACCGCCAAAGCGGACGGACCCAGCGTCAACAAAGGAACATTTCGGCCGCTGCGTCGGCAAAACGCAACCCCGGCCGCGTCAGTTGAAACCGGTCTGGCGCGATTCGTCCCCAGCCGCGATCAACCAACTGCTGCATCTCACCGGACCATTCATCGCGCAGGTCGAAACCGGTGAGGTTGCGGAATTCTTCAAACGGCCAGCCCGCAAGCAGGCGCAAGCCGAACGCGGCGGTTTCGCCCGACCGTGCCAGCGGCGACAGTTCCTCCGTGGACTCAATGGCGCGCTTCCCTGTCTCAAGCTGCTCGCAATAGAGTTGCGTGTTCGGCCAATTCTTGGTCCTCACGCCGCGCACGTATGTCGTGGCGCCCGGCCCCAGTCCGTAAAAGGATCCACCGCGCCAGTAATTGACATTGTGCTGGCAGGCGAGGGCGGGAATAGAGTCTTGGAGTGCCGGCGCATTGGAGGATTGAAAAGGCAACCCGCGAGCATGCCGCTTCACTTCATTGGGTGTTGGATGTTCTCCCGCCGCGCCGCTTCGATCCCGCGCGAAGTTCGCCACTTCATATTGACTGAATCCCGCGGTCGTGGCGCGCGCCACGAGTTCTTCATACATATCGCACGCCAGGTCTTCGTCCTCGTCAACTTCGCCGGATTGCAGTTGCGCATAGAGCGGCGTGTCTTCCTCATAAATGACCTCGTAGGCCGAAAGATGCTCGCTCTCCATTGCCAGGGCCTCGTCGAGTGTTGCCTGCCAAATTTTCATCGTCTGGCCTGGGATGGCGAACATGAGATCGAGGTTGAGGTTGTCAAATCCCGCCTGCCGGAGAAGATTGAACGACTTGAAAACGCTCGTGCGGCTATGGATGCGGCCGAGGCGGTCGAGCAACGCCTCGTTGAGGGATTGCACCCCCATGGAAATCCGGTTCACGCCGTATTCGAAGAGCAGTTTTGCCTTGTCGAGCGACACGGTGGCGGGGTTGCATTCCACCGTCCATTCGGCGGCGCCGAGCAGGTCCAATCGATCCATCGCGCGGAGGATCCTCTCCCACTGGCGCAGGGTCAGCAGGGAAGGGGTGCCACCGCCGAAGAACACCGTCCGGGGGCGGAGGTCCGACGCGACCAATTCCAATTCCCGAACCAGTGCCGAAGCGTAGCGGTCCATCAACTCGATGCCGGAGGCCTCGGAATAGAACGCGCAATAAGCGCATTTCCGGGCGCAGAACGGCACGTGGATGTAAAGGCTGCGGGGCTCGATGCTCTGCAAGGACGGGGCCGGCATGTGTGGAAACTACCCTGCGCATTCCGGAAGCGCGAATCAAAAAGAGCGTGGCGCGACCCTGAAAACGGGAACAGGGGCGCCGCGATCAGGAAGGGCGTGACCGCTGGACGTTCTGAGCTTTAAGCCCCTTGTCTCCCGGGATAACATCGAAGACGACTTCATCTCCCTCGTTGAGGGTTTTGAAACCCTGCCCGAGAATCGACGAGTGATGGACGAAGACGTCCTGGCCTGAATCCTGAGCGATGAAGCCAAATCCTCGTTTGTTGTCGAACCATTTTACTTTGCCACTGGCCATATACTCTCCTGGGAAGTTGAAGCCCGAAGTGCAAAGAGGGGCGATACAACTGCCCGCCAGCCTTGGAAGACTGGTACACCATCCTAGTCACTGCGTTCGCCTCAATCTGTGGCGACAATAGGAGTTCGGTTCGATGCGGTCAAGTGTTTGTTATGCACAATGTATGTTATGAACAATAAGTGGCGCGATCGAATGCCGGAGCGCGCCGCCGCCAGACCTAGCTGTCACTCGACCTGGAGGGCCTGATCGAGGAACTGCGGGAGGTGGTTGAGGACGGCCGCGTCGCTGACCACCAGCGTCGCCCCCGCCTTGCGGGCCTCCTCCCGGGTTTCTTCCGCGTGTTCGGGAGCGATCGCGATCACGGGAATATGCCGGGTTTCGGGATCCTGCTTCAGCCGCGCGACGGCGCCGCAAACGTCCTGGGAACTGGAAACGACGTCTGCCAGCACGATCATCGGCTTTTCCTGCCGCGCGCAGGCCACCAACAGGCTGGCGTCCGTCACCGGGCGCACGCGGTACTTCAAATCCTGCAACCGGTTCACCAATTGGGATCCGGGCAGCAGCTTTTCATAAACGACGAGCGCCAGCGGTTGTGTCATGGAGAAAGAATGGAATGAGCCCATCTGAAATGCAAAAGCTTTCCCTCGGGGCTGAAATCCACGGCTTCTTCGTTCGGACGCCCGCGGGCCAATCGTTTTGTCTCTGCCCGTTCGGGCCCTGAAGCGGCCTGAAGCTGTATCCATTCAGTTGCAGGGGAGCGCACGCGCCCTCGCGTGCAGTGGTTGGCGCCTCGCCAACCACTCTTGAGCCGTGCGGCCAGTCACGGTTTAGTGATTGGGTTGCGCCCTCCTCCGGCCGGCGAGGCGCCGGTCGGAACACGCGAGGGCGCGTGTGCTCCCCAATTCCAACTGCATCGTTCCGGCTGAAGGCCGCGCGCCGGAGCCGTGTTCAGATGCGCGGTCCCGCCGGAGGAATTGCGGCTTGACTGGTTTCGTATGAAAACTTATCGTTGTCCCGGACCTGAACGGTAAAGAATTGCTGGTTCGCCAGCGCGCCAAAGTCGGAAGATTCAAACTTGCCGACTTTTTTGTTCCCCTAATGGGGTTGTGGCGGCGGGAATTGTATGAACGCAGACTTTTTAGCAGTCTTGGAATACTGGGAGAAGGAAAAAGGCATCAGCCGTGATGTCCTGACCTCGGCTGTACAGGAAGCGCTGCTGTCGGCCGCCAAAAAAGCGGTGGGTCCAGCCCGCGAGATGCGCGTCGCCATCGAGCCGAAGACGGGCGACATCCGGGCTTATGCCAAGCTTGTGGTATCGGACAAAGTCATTTCCAAGCACGACCAGATTTCGGTATTCGACGGAAGGCGAATCAAGCCGGACGCGCAGTTGGGGGATGAGATTGAAGTGGAGGTGACCCCGACGGGGTTCGGGCGCATTGCGGCTCAATACGCCAAGCAGGCGTTGATGCAGCAGCTCCGCCGGGCCGAGAAGGCGCTCATTTTCACCGAGTTCAAAGACCGCGTCGGCGACATCATCAGCGGCACCGTACGCCGGTTTGACCGGTCCGATGTGATCGTGGATCTGGGCAAATACGAGGCGCTGCTGCCGAACCGGGAGCGTGTTTCCACCGAGGAATACCAGGTGGGCGAACGGATCCGCTGCTACGTCAAGGCGGTCGAACAGGGCCCGCATGGCCCCGAGATCATCCTGTCGCGCGCCGATCCGCGTTTCGTGATCAAACTGTTCCAGCTCGAAGTTTCCGAGATCAACGACAGCACCATCGAAATCAAAGGCATCGCTCGCGAACCGGGGTTCCGCACCAAACTGGCGGTCTGGACCCGCGACGAAAAGGTGGATCCGGTCGGCGCGTGCGTCGGCCTTCGCGGCCAGCGGGTCAAGAATATTGTTCGCGAACTGAACAACGAGAAAGTGGATATCATCCGCTGGGATCCCAACATCAGGAATTTCATCACCAACGCGCTCGCCCCGGCCAAATTGAAGAACTTCGAAGTGGACGAGGCCAATCACCGCGTCAGGATCATCACCAGCGAGGACCAACTTTCCCTGGCCATCGGCAAGCGCGGACAAAACGCCCGGCTGACGTCGAAGCTGACGGGCTGGCAGGTGGACATCGAGCCTGAAGTGGTCGTCACCAAGGGGTTCGAGGAAAAAGTGGCTGAAGCGGTCCAGTCGCTGGCCGCGATTCCGGGAATCACCCGCGAACAGGCGGATGTTCTGGTCCATCACGGCCTGACCCGGCTGGAGGATCTAGTGCAGGCGGACGAAAGCGATCTGGCGGGGATACCGCAGATTGGCGATCAGGCTGCGGCCATCATGGAATCCGTGCGTGCCGAGACGGCCCGGCGGACGCTGAAGGTGGGTGAAACGCCGATTTCCGGGTGATTATGCGGCTGGCCCCGGCAGGCGCGGTAAAGTTAGGTTGAGCCTATGAAGGCCAACAGGCAATATGGGACCGCATTGACAGAGAATTATGCCCGTTCGTATTTACGACATTTCGAAGAAGCTCGGCTTGGAGAACAAGGAAGTTCTCACCAAGGCGAAGGAATTGGGCATTGCCGCCGCGCGGGTGGCCTCGAGTTCGCTCGACAAGATCACCGCTGAATATCTCGAAGAGCAGCTCCGCAAGGAACATCCGAATCTCAACGCTCCCCAGTCGCCCGCGGCGGCCGTCGCTGCTCCGGCGGCGCCCCCGGACGAGCCGATTGTCGTTGTGTCTGTGCCGGAGCCGAAAACGGCAACGCCGGACGTGGTGATCGCCACCGCCACGAACCCTCCGGGGGCCATTTCCGTCGAGCCCGAGCCCGGGGACGCCGAGGCCCCCGCAATTGCGGAAGCGGCCGCCGTCGAGCCGTCTGCCCCGGCACCGCCACCGCCGCCTCCGGAGCCGAAGCTCGGAGAAAAGGTGGGTTTCATCCAACTGCCGCAGAAGCCGGCTCCCAAAACCGGCGAAAAAGCGCCCGGCTCCAGGTTGCCCTCCACGCCGGCGCGCAAACCGGACCCGGGCAGGACGGAGTTTGCCAAGCGGGGGGATATTCGCAGTGTTCGCAACCCATACGCGCAGGGCTCCGGGGGCGGCAGGTTTCCGGCGCAGCAGAGGGGTCCCGCGCCGGCAACAGTTGCGGAGCCGCAGGCCCCCAAGGTGGTTCTTCCGGCCGATGCGCAGGTCATCATCATCAAGCCGCCGATCATTGTGCGCGACCTTGCCGAGCAACTGAAGCAAAAGTCCTTCATCATCATTGGCGATTTGATGAAGATGGGTGTCTTCGCCAACGTCAACCAGGCGATTGACGAGGATACCGCCCAGAGAATCTGCGCGAATTACGGCTATCGCTTCGAGGTCGAAAAGCGCGAGCGCGGCGGCGGCACCGTCCATGCCCCGGTCAAGAAGCTCGAGCTGGACCAAGAGGACAAGACGGAAGAGCTCCAGCCGAGGGCGCCGGTCGTGACCATCATGGGGCACGTAGATCACGGCAAAACGACGCTCCTCGACGTGATCCGCAAATCCAACGTCGCGGCGGGCGAAGCCGGCGGCATCACCCAGCATATCGGCGCCTACACGATTTCCTTCCCGCACCCCGAGCGCAAGACCGAGCTGGCACAGGTGACGTTTCTCGACACGCCCGGCCACGCGGCCTTCAGTTCGATGCGCGCCCGCGGCGCCAACGTGACGGACATTGTGGTTCTGGTGGTGGCGGCGAATGACGGCGTCATGCCGCAGACGATCGAGGCGTTGAACCACGCGAAGGCGGCCAGGGTTCCCATCCTGGTGGCCGTGAACAAGGTGGATCACCCGAACGCGAACCCGCTCAAGGTGCGGCAACAGCTCCAGGACAAGGGGCTCGTGCCGGACGATTGGGGTGGCGATACCATTTACGTGGATGTTTCCGCCTTGACCAAGCAGGGGGTGGACAAGCTCATCGAGATGGTTTTGCTCCAGGCCGACCTGCTCGAGCTCAAGGCCAACCCCGACCGCCCCGCCAAGGGGAACGTGATCGAATCCGGTTTGGAGCCGGGCGGGCCGACGGCGACGGTGTTGGTGCGCAAGGGGACATTGCGCGTGGGGGACGTCATTATTTGCGGCCAGTTTTATGGCCGCGTCCGCGCGCTCATCAATGAGGAGGGCAAGCGATTGAAAGAGGCCCTTCCGTCGGTGGCGGTGAAGGTGCTGGGTCTGAACGGCGTGCCGGAGGCGGGCCTGGAATTCAGCGTGGTGCAGGACGAGAAGGCGGCGCGGGAGCTGGCCGACCAGCGGGGGCAGGAAGCCAAAGCCCAGGGCCAGGAAGCCGCCCGCGCGAAAGTCACCCTCGAAAACCTGTTCGCCACCATGGAATCGCAGCAGAGCAAGGTGCTCAAAGTGGTGGTCAAGGCCGACACGCAGGGCTCCGTGGAAGCCATCGTCGAGGCCCTGAAAAAAATCGACTCCGAAAAAGTCTCCCTGGAAATCATCCACAGCGCCGTGGGAACGATCACCGAGTCCGATGTCGCCCTGGCCTCCGCCTCCAGCGCCGTCATCCTCGGCTTCCACACGCGGGTGGACAGCGGCGTGGCGGACAAGGCCAAGCACGAAGGCGTGCAGATCAAGCTGTATGCGATCATCTATGAATTGATCGACGAGGTGAAGGAGGGCATGGCCGGGTTGATCGAGCCCCTCCTCAAGGAAGTCATCATCGGCTCCGCCGAGGTCCGCAAGGTCTTCCAATTGTCCAAAGGCGCGCCGGTGGCCGGTTGCGTCGTCTCCTCCGGCCGCATCGCCAAGGGCAAGGTCCGCCTGCGCCGTCGCAAGGAAGTGATCTACGAAGGCCTCACGCAGTCGCTGCGCCGGTTCCAGGACGAAGTTACCGAGGTCCGCGCCGGGATGGAATGCGGCATCCGCATCGAGGGATTCACCGATTTCCAGATCGGCGATGCGATCGAATGTTATTCGGTGGAAAAAATCGCGCAGAAATTGTGATGGAGTTGAATCGTCACGGGTTTGAACCGTTGCCACGCTGAGGCGGCCCGGCGATCCGGCAATGCAGCGTTGTAACGATATAACGGTTTTTGACAAATGTCTTCTCTGCGACTCCAGCGCGTGCGCGAACTCCTGAAGCGCGCGATCGGCGAGACCATCCGGCGCGAGATCCCCGTCGGCGAGGCCGGCCTCGTCACGGTCAATGACGTGGATGTGACCGGGGATCTGAAATCGGCCGTCGTCTTTATCAGCATCCTGGGCGATGCCAGCCAGCAGAAACGGGGATTCCAGATGCTGGACCAGCACCGGAAGCGCATTCAGGGGCTGGTGGGTCGCTCCATCGTTTTGAAATACACTCCCGCCCTGCGCTTCGTGCTCGACGATTCCGTCGCGCGCGGCAACCGGGTGCTCGCCATCATTGAAGAACTCGACAAATCCGCCAAACCGGCGGCTGAATGAAAAGCTATCCGAAGATCATCGATCGCATTCTCGAAGCCATCCGCCAGAGCCGGACCTTTTGCGTCGTCGGCCACGTCCGGCCCGACGGCGATTGCGTCGGTTCGCAACTGGGGCTGACGCTCGCGCTGAAGGCCGCGGGGAAGAAGGTTGTCTGCTGGAACGAGGATCCGATGCCCGAGAAGTACGCGTTTCTGGATCCGGACGGCCTGTTTCAACAGCCCAGTCGCGGCGGGCATTTCGACTGTGTGATCGCGACGGACGCGGCGAGTCTGGAGCGACTGGGCCAGGTTGGCGCCTGTGTTGCCCGGCGCAAACTGCTCATCAACATCGACCATCACACGAGCAACACGCGGTACGGGGACTTGAACTGGGTTTCAGCGCGCGAACCTTCGAGCGGGGAACTCATTTTCCGGCTGTTGAAAACTGCGAAGTGGCCCATCACCCGGCCGATCGCCAATTGCCTCTTCACTGCCGTCTCCACCGACACCGGCTCTTTTCAGTATCCGACCACGCGGCCGGGGACATTCCATGCCGGAGCGGAACTGGTCACCCGGGGGGCCGATCTGGCGAAAATCTGCGATGAGGTGTACCAGTCGTATCCGCTTTCCCGCGTCCGCCTGCTCAAGCACATCTACAGTCATTTCCGACTGACCCACCAGGACCAGATCGGCTATTTCTGGCTCAAGCAGGCGGATTTCGCCCGTGCGGGTTGCAAGGGCGACGATACCGAGGGCCTGATCGACCACGTCCGGGCGATCGCGCCGGTGGTGGTGGCGTGCGTTTTTGAAGAACTGGAGCCCGAGTTGACCCGGATCAGCCTGCGATCCAAGAGTGATAAAGTGAGTGTCAACGAGATCGCCGCCCGGTTCGGCGGCGGGGGGCATCAGGCCGCAGCCGGCGCCCGGATCGCCGGCAAACCCGCCTCCGTGCAACGCCGGGTCATCGCCGCCATCAAACAGGCGCTCCGTTCCGCCGGTTGACCTCTCATGCAAGAATTCTCCTCGCTGGACGGCGCCATTCTCGTCGATAAACCGGCCGGGCCAACCTCGCACGACGTGGTGGACGCCATCCGCCGGCGATTCGGCATCAAGAAGGTCGGGCACTGCGGCACGCTGGATCCCAACGCCACCGGTTTGCTGATCATCGTGCTGGGCCGCGGCACGAAACTTTCCGAAAAACTGATGTCCAGTGACAAGGTTTACGAAGGCGCCATCAAGTTCGGCGAAACGACGAACAGCTACGACGCCGACGGCGAGCTGGCGGGTTCGCTGCCGGTGCCGCCGCTGACACTCGATCAGTTGAATGACATGGCCGGGGGATTTGTCGGCGATCTGATGCAGACGCCGCCGATGGTTTCGGCGGTGAAAAAGGGCGGCGTGCCGTTGTACAAGCTCGCGCGCAAGGGGGTCGAAGTGCCGCGCGAGCCGAAGCTGATCCATGTTTATTCCTTCCGCTTCAGCGCCTACGAGGAGCCGCTGGGCCGGTTCCAAATCGCGTGCACCAAGGGAACCTACGTCCGCAGCCTCGCCCATGAGTTGGGACAGAAAGTCGGATGCGGGGCGCATCTGGCGGCATTGCGGCGCGTCAGCGCGGGAAAATTTGACGTCGCCGACGCGGCTCCGCTCGACCGCCTCCTGGATCTGTCGGCGGGCGACCTGGAGAAGCGCGTGATTCCATTTCTCAAACTGGCGGGCGGCGGCGTCTCGTAAGTCGGCCGCCCGGTGAAAAAGAGTGCGGAATTCCCACGAACCGCCGCTACACTTTCCCGGATGAACATCATCCATGCCGCGACGGAACTGAACGCCGGGGGCCGCAAGGTCTGCCTGGCGATCGGCTTTTTCGACGGCGTTCATCTCGGGCACCGGCAAATCATCCGGCAAACCATCGCCGACGCCCGGCAGCAGGGAGCGATCGGTCTTGTCGTCACGTTCGACCGGCATCCCAACACCATCGTGGCGCCCCAGCGCGTCCCACCGTTGATTTATCCGCTGGCGCAAAAAGTGCGCGTCATCGAAGCCATGGGTGCGGACGCGCTGCTCCTGATCCATTTCGACAAGGCGTTCAGCGAACAGACCGGGGAAAGTTTTGTCCGTGACCTCGCGAGCAGCCTGGGCCGGATCCAAAGTCTCTGTGTGGGCGCGAATTTTACCTTCGGCCACAAGCGGTCCGGCGACGTGGCGTTGCTGCGGCAGTTGGGCGCCGCGCTGGAGTTCGTGGTGCACGGCATTGCCGCCGTGTCTCTCGACGGCAAGGTCATCAGCAGCACGCGAATCCGGCAGGCCATTCGGGCGGGTGAATTCAACCCGGCCGGCCGGATGCTGGGACGTCCGTGGTCGCTGGCCGGACCCGTGGCGCGCGGCGACGGCCTGGGGCGCCGGATCGGGTTTCCGACCGCCAACCTGGACGCAACCGGCCTGGCCCTGCCGCCCAACGGGGTGTACGCCGCGCACACCGTGCTGCGGAACAAAACCCTCCGCGCCGTGGTGAACGTCGGATTCCGCCCGACCCTGCAACTGCCGGCCCCGCAGGTGCGCGTCGAGGCGCATCTGCTGGACTTCGAGGAGGATCTCTACGGGGAAGAACTGGAGATCCTCTTCCTGGAAAAGTTGCGCGACGAGAAAGCATTCCCGTCGCTGGCCGAGTTGAAGGCCCAGATTGGCCGCGACGTCGAGCGGGCCCGGCTGTGCTTCCAGCGGCGAGGATCGGATGCGGCAACGATCCCATGAAACACGCGAACGAACGGGCGGAGCCGGCGGACTCACACCCCCATCCCGGTTGTTTTTTCGCGGTTCCTTGAAGAAATTCGAGATTTTCTCTTGAACGCAGGGTCGGTTTCGTTTGTCCATCGTGAGTAACATTTCCGAAAATGAACACAGGAATCAACGCCATCAACGAAGCAGTCCAGGAAGCCGGCGCTTTCGTGCGCCCGCTCTTCAATGAAATCGGCCGCGTCATCGTCGGCCAGAATTATTTGGTCGAGCGCCTCGTCATCGGGCTGCTCGCCAACGGCCACGTGCTGCTCGAGGGCGTGCCCGGCCTGGCCAAGACGCTGTCCGTAAAATCACTGGCGAATTGTCTGAACGTCAAATTCTCCCGCCTCCAGTTCACGCCGGACATGCTGCCGGCCGACGTGATCGGCACCCAGATTTACAACCCGCAATCGGGCGGGTTCAGCACCCGCAAGGGGCCGATCTTCGCGCAGGTCGTTCTCGCCGACGAAATCAACCGCGCGCCGGCCAAGGTGCAGAGCGCGCTGCTCGAAGCCATGCAGGAGAGGCAGGTCACCATCGGCGAGCAGACCTTCAAGCTGGAGGAGCCGTTCCTCGTGCTGGCGACGCAGAATCCCATCGAGCAGGAGGGCACCTACCCGCTGCCGGAGGCCCAGGTGGACCGGTTCATGTTGAAGCTCAAGATCGGCTATCCTACGCGCGCCGAAGAGCGGCAGATCCTCGATTTGATGGCCCGCACCTCCGGCGCGCCGAACACGAGCCCGGTGGTGGAGGTGGCGCAAATCCTCAAGGCGCGGCAGGTCCTCAACGACATTTACGTGGATGACAAGGTGAAGGATTACATCGTGGACCTGGTTTGCGCCACGCGCGACCCGGAATCCTACAAGATCCAGGCAAAGGATTTCATCCAGTTGGGCGCTTCGCCGCGCGCGACCATCGCGCTGACGCTGGCGGGCAAGGCCTACGCCTTCCTGAAGGGCCGCGGCTACGTCACCCCGCAGGACGTGAAGAGCATCGGCATGGACGTGCTGCGCCACCGCGTCGCCATCACCTACGAGGCGGAGGCCGAGGACAAGACGAGCGAAACGATCATCCAAAAGATTTTCGATGAACTGCCGGTGCCGTGAGTTGGATTCTCCAACTCACATTTGAAATTCGAAGGATGATTCTCCGCGAGATTCTCAAAAAAAGAGGCAAGTCGAGATTCGCCCGAATCGCATCACGTTTGGATCGGGGAGCGCGCGCGTCTCGGGTGCTGTTTTCGGCGTCGCGCCGAAAACCTCGTCTCACACATTGCTCCCCGCAGGAGTT
>JBEKFT010000002.1:0-15327 GCA_050013175.1 Verrucomicrobiota bacterium | reverse complement strand
GAAACTCCAGAGAGAGCCGGGGACGAGGCCGTCCCCGCCCCGATATCGCCCCTACATGAATCAGCCCGGCTCTACGGACGCGACACGCGCTGCCTTTTCACGCGACCCGGCGGGCCCAACGCAGTTTGGCGGGCGCGGAGCGCGGGTTGGAATGGCGTTCCTCGGCGGTGGGCCGAATTACCTCGCGGGCAATGTCGCTGTAAAGTCCCTCGCGGAAACCGGCGGCAAAGGCTGTCTTCACGCGCCGATCCTCTCCGGAATGAAACGTGAGAATCGCCGCGCGTCCGCCGGGTTTCAAGCACGCCGGCAGATGGCGCAAGAAGGTTTCCAGCGCGGAGAACTCGTCGTTCACCGCAATGCGCAGCGCCTGGAACACGCGCCGCACGGCCAGGTCGGCGCCGTCCTTCCCCAACCGCGGCAGCACGGCGCGAACGGCGCGGGCGAGCTCGGTGGTGGTCGCAAACGTTTTGCCGGCCAGAGCCCGCGACAGCAGCGCCGCGTCCGGTTCGTCGGCATTCTCGGCCAGCACGGCGGCGAGCGCTTCCGGTTTCAATCGTTCCAGCAGCGCAGAGGCGGGCTGGCCGCGCTCCGGATTCATCCGCATATCCAGCGGACCTTCCAGCTTCACCGAAAAGCCGCGCGCCGGATCGTCGATCTGCATGGAGGAAACGCCCAGGTCCGCCAGGATCAGATCCGCGCCGGGAATGTTCCGCGGAGGGCCGGGCTCGCGTTTTCCGGAGTCATTCACCGCCGCGAGAACCTGTGGCAACCCGGCGAAATTGCTGCGGCGCGCGGTCAACATCTCCGGACCGAAACCCAGCGCGCGCAATCTGGCCTCGGTCTTCGGCAACTCGATCGGATCGGCATCGAGGCCGATGAGATGCCCGCCGGGTTGCAGCCGGGGCAAAATCTCCTGTGCATGCCCGCCATGACCCAGCGTGGCGTCCACCGCGAGTTCACCCGGCATGGGCGCCAGCACTTCGAGGACTTCCCGGACCATGACGGGGCGATGTGTGCCCGCGGGCGTTTTGCCGGAGGCCAGCACCCGGGCGACGGTTTCGGCATGACGCTCCGGGTCGTGCTCCTTGTATTTCTCCTCGAACCGGCGCGGATAGCTGCCGGAGTAACGCGGGCGACGCCGGTGGGGCGCCGGAGCAGGGACGGAGTCATTGGCCATGCGAAAGCAGCTTGCCCGAATGGAGCGGACGCGGCGAGAAAGTTTCGCCAGGCCGAAAGGATTTTGCGATGCTGCGCCGATGGGTTTGCGAAAGGTGATCGTGGTCGGCGGCGGCGCGGCGGGATTCTTTGCCGCGATTGCCTGCGCGGAATCATCCCCGGCCGCAGAGGTCACCGTGCTCGAACGCGGCTCGCGGTTTCTGGACAAGGTGCGCATTTCCGGCGGCGGGCGCTGCAACGTGACGCACGCGTGCTTCGATCCCGGCGAATTCGCCACTCGTTATCCGCGCGGAGACAAGGCGCTGCTCGCACCATTTCTGAAATTCTCCGCTCGCGACACGGTGGAGTGGTTCGAGTCGCGGGGCGTCCGGCTGAAGACGGAGGGCGACGGCCGCATGTTTCCCGTTTCCGACTCGTCGCAAACGATCCTGGATTGCCTGATCCAGGCCGCGCGGGCGGCGGGTGTGGTATTGCGCTTGAATTGTGGCGTGGAATCCGTGGCCAAAGCCGCCGGCGGTTTTGAAGTCCGGGCATCTTCCGCTGGCGGGAAGCTTTTCTGCGATCGACTGCTGCTGGCGACGGGCGGTTGCCGCGCTGCCGCCGCGGGACAACTGGCGGTTTCCCTCGGTCACTCGCTCGAACCGCCCGTGCCGTCGCTGTTCGCGTTTCAGATCGAATCACCCTGGCTGCATGCGCTCGCCGGCGTATCGGTCGAACTGGCCGGGGTGTCGGTGCCCGGGGCCGGGTTGCGCGAACGCGGGCCGTTGCTGGTCACCCACGGGGGTTTGAGCGGACCGGCGGTGTTGCGGCTGTCGGCGTGGGGGGCGCGGGCGTTGCACGATTTGAATTACCGGTTCCCGCTGCGGGTGAACTGGCTGCCCGCGTTGAACGCGGAACAAATGTCGCGCGAACTGAATGCGCGCCGCCGTTCGCATCCGGCCCGGTTGATCGTGAACCTGCCGCTCGCGCCGTTGCCGGCGCGTTTGTGGGAACGGATCGTTCTGGCTGCGGGCATTCCGCGCGACACGCGCTGGGCGTCGCTCACCCGGACCCAGGCCCACGCGCTCGCGCAACAACTGGCGCGCTCGGAGTTTCCGGTGACGGGCAAGAGTTTGAACAAGGATGAGTTCGTGACGTGCGGCGGGGTGCGGCTGGCCGAGGTGAATTTCAAGACGATGGAAAGCCGCGTGTGTCCGGGATTGTTCTTCGCGGGGGAACTGCTGGACATCGACGGTGTGACGGGCGGCTTTAATTTCCAGGCGGCGTGGACGACGGGTTTCATCGCCGGCCGGGCGGCCGCGGCCTGAAGGCAGGGAGGATGCGGGATCAAGAGGCGTTGAAAATGGGGATGCAAGCCAAGTCGAGGGAGTTTGTGGAAGAGGGCGCGGAGGTTTACAGCCGGGGGCAAGTCTGCTATCCATCTTCCATGATTCAGCCGGAACAATGGGTTGAAGGCGAGTGGGCCGAGTGGTATCGGCTCACGCCCGTTCAACGCTGGCTGGAGAGCGAGAAACTGTGGCAGACCTACCTCGCGCTCGGAGGCTCACTTGATCCCGAACCCGATACGCAAAGTCCTTTCTTCGATGCGCGCGCATCGCGTCCGCGCCCTGCTCATGGGCGGACAGGCGTGCGTATTCTACGGCGCGGCCGAGTTTAGCCGCGACACGGATCTGGCCATCCTGGCCGATGCCGCCAATCTCGCCCGGCTGCGTCGGGCGCTTGCCGATTTACAGGCCGAAGTCATTGCCGTCCCTCCCTTCGAGATGAAATACTTGCGGCGCGGCCACGCCATTCACTTTCGCTGCCGGCATCCGGAAGCCTTGCGGATGCGCGTGGATGTCATGGCGAAGATGCGCGGGGTGGATGCGTTTTCCAAACTTTGGAATCGACGCACGACCATCGAACTCCCGGACGGCATACGCTGCGATTTGCTTTCGTTGCCCGACCTGGTGCGGGCCAAGAAAACCCAGCGCGACAAGGACTGGCCGATGATCCGGCGACTGGTTGAGGCGCATTATTTTCAGAACAGCGCCAAACCCGGTCCGGCGCAAATCCGCTTCTGGCTTCAGGAACTTCGCACGCCGCAACTGCTCGTGGAAATCGCCCAACGTCACGCCGTGCTTTGCCGGCGGCTGGTGTCGGCGCGGCCGCT
The DNA here is from genome assembly GCA_050013175.1 of Verrucomicrobiota bacterium. Lineage (GTDB taxonomy): Bacteria > Verrucomicrobiota > Verrucomicrobiia > Limisphaerales > BOG-1460 > BOG-1460. Next base: position 11,999 of record JBEKFT010000002.1, on the reverse strand, counting down.
GCTCGCCCATGCCGCACTCGGCAAGACGGAGGAATTGGAACGGGTGTTAATGGCCGAGGAATCCGCCGAACGCAAACGCGACCGGCAATACTGGTCTCCCCTGCGCGTGGAATTGGAGAAACTGCGCCACGCTGAGTGAAAATCACCGAAAACGTCCGCAAGCAAAGGGTGCAATCAAGCTGGCGAGGGATGGTTTGATTGAGGTCAAAGAAATTGCACTCGCAGGCGAGTACCGTGTGAATGTGAATCCGCTCTCACAGGACACCGGGAACAGGCGGGGACAAAAGACTAAAACCGCAATTCGTCAGGAATCCATGGCCCGACCAGGTTCCCAACGCACAATCCCCACATCAAAGAAAGGACATGACCGTGCAACACGACAAGAGTTCGAAGGAAATCAAATTTCAGCCCGCTCAAACGGCCGATGCGGCGGCATTGGTGGATTATCAAAGCGGCTCCATTGTCAGCCGCGAGATTCTGAAGGGCGCGAACGGCAGGGTGGTGTTCTTTGCCTTTGACGAGGGAGAAGCCTTGAGCGAGCACACGTCGCCTTTCAACGCGCTGGTTCAAGTGCTGGAAGGCGAGGTGGACATCACCGTTTCCGGCAAACCGCATCGGGTCAAAGCAGGTGAATTGATCCTGATGCCCGCTGGGCAGCCTCACGCGCTGAAAGCAACCCGGCGTTTCAAAATGATCCTGACCATGATCCGCCCCTGAACCACTGGTTCAACCAACAGAAATGGTCTAAAACGGGGCCGGGGCTGAAGAAGCGCACCTTGCCGCGCTGCTGCCCGAGGAGGGGCGGTTCCCGATTTTTCGACGCTTCCGCAAACATCCGGCGGTCATGAAGCCGCCTTCAGCCGTGCCAGCAGGCCAGAAAACCTTTGGCCTGTCTGGTTGTTGCGCACGGCGGCGGCGAGGGCTTTGGATTGGCCGATCACGATCACCAACTGTTTTCCGCGCGTGATGGCGGTGTAGATCAGGTTGCGCTGCAACAGGAGGTACTGCTGCATCGCCAGGGGAATCACCACGGCCGGAAATTCCGACCCCTGCGATTTGTGGATGGTGATGGCGTAGGCCAGCGACAGTTCGTCCAGCTCGCCGTAATCGTACCTCACCTCGCGTTGATCGAAGCGGACGCCGATTTCCCGCTCGTCCGGATCGATGGTCACGATCTGCCCGATGTCGCCGTTGAAGACGTCCTTGTCGTAGTTGTTCTCGGTCTGGAGCACCTTGTCCCGGACCCGGAATTTCCATCCGAACTTTTCGGCCACGGGTTCGCCGGCGCGCGCGGGGTTCAATTCCTCCTGCAGCCGGACGTTGAGTTCGCGGATGCCCAGCGACCCGCGGTTCATCGGGCACAAGACCTGAATGTCGCGGAGCGGGTCGAACCGGAATTTCCCGGGTATCCGGGTCTTCACCATCTCCACCAGCGTTTCGGCGATTTGTTCCGGCTCCGCGCGGTCGATGAAAAAGAAATCCCCGTCCTTTGGGCCGGGCTCCGGCATCCGCCCTTCATTGACGCGATGGGCGGTGGTGATGATCCGGCTGTGCGCAGCCTGCCGGAAAACTTCGGTCAGCCGCACGACGGGGACGACACCGCTGTCGATCAGGTTTCGCAACACCATCCCCGGCCCGACCGATGGCAACTGGTCCACGTCGCCGACCAGGAGCAGGCTGGCGCGGGCCGGCAATGCGCGCAGCAGGTGGTTCATCAGCGTCACATCCACCATGGAGCACTCGTCCACCACCAGCAGGTCGCAATCGACCGGGTTGGATTCGTTGCGCGCGAACCGGCCGGTGCCGGGTTGGACTTCCAAAAGCCGGTGGATGGTTTTGGCCTCGAGGCCGGTCGTTTCGGAAAGCCGCCGGGCGGCGCGCCCGGTCGGGGCGCAGAGGGCGCAGTTCACTTTCTTGGCGCGCAGGATCAGAAGGATTGCATTGACCAGGGTGGTCTTGCCCACACCGGGCCCGCCGGTGATGATCAGCACGCGGCTGGTCAACGCCTGCTTCAACGCTTCCCTCTGGCTGGGGGCAAATTCCTTGCCCGTCCGCTCCTGGCACCAGGCGACCGCCTTGTCGAAAACGATCGGCGGATAGTTCGACGCCGAGGCGGAGAGCATTCGGATGCTCCGGGCAATGCCTTCCTCGGCCCGTTTCAACGCCGGCAGGAAAATGAGTTCTTCGCCGCCGATGCTTTCCAAAGCCAGATCGCCGGCGGCCAGCGTGCGCTGCAATGCGGTGTCGATGAGTTGCTCATTCACGAGCAGGAGTTTGCCCGTCTCCTCCTTCGGCAATCCGATCGGCAGGGCGCAGTGTCCCTGGCCGGTGGCCTCCAGGAGCACGTGATTCAACCCGGCACAGGCCCGGACGAGGGAATCGGCGGGGATGCCGACCTTTTGAGCGATCTGATCGGCGGTTTTGAAACCGATGCCGGCGATGTCTGTGGCCAGCGTGTAAGGGTTTGACCGCACTTTTTCGATGGCATCGTCGCCATAGGTCTTGTAGATCCGCACCGCGCGCCTGGTGCTGACGCCGTTCGAGTGCAGGAACACCATGATTTCGCGGATAACCTTTTGCTCGGCCCAGGCGTCCTTGATCTTGCGTCTGCGTTTCGGCCCGATGCCATCGACTTCCTCGAGCCGGGCCGATTGGTTTTCGATGATGTCAAAGATGCCTTCGCCGAATTTGGCGACGAGCTTTTTGGCGTAGGCAGGCCCGATCCCTTTGACCATGCCGCTGCCCAGGTATTTCTCGATTCCTTCCCTCGTGGTGGGCGGCGTGCTGGTGAGCAGCTCGGCGCGGAATTGCCGGCCGAACTGCCGGTCCTGGACCCATCGGCCCTGGGCGGAAACCCATTCGCCGGGGTTGACCGACGGAAGCGAGCCAACGATCGTGACCGGGTCGCGATGTCCCCCGGCTTTGACCTTGATGACGGCGTATCCGTTCTCTTCGTTGAAGAACACGACATCCTCGATCAGTCCGGACAGGGTATCCGCGATCGCGGTTGTGTGTTGGTTCTGCACGGCGCTGCATTTTGGGCGTGGAGCGCGAGCCAGGCAAGCGCTCAACGGAGGATCGGGTGGAACGGGCCGCCGGCCGGGACCGCCCGGCGACTCGCCGGACGGAATGGGAGTGGACGGGGTTGGTGGACTATCGTCTGAGCCGGAACGATTCAGTTGGAAAGGGGGAGCACACGCGCCCTCGCGTGTTCCGACCGGCGCCCTCGCCGGTCGGTTCGATCGCAGCAGCACGAACTGAATGGTGCGACTGGCTCCGAGGCTCCAAGTGGTGGGCGAGACGCCCACCACCGCACCCGAGGCGGGTGCGCTCCCCAGAATAACGGAATCGTTCCGGCTCAGCTCAGCTTCACCCGAAAAGCGCATCCGGAGGCGATCTTGTCCAGGTTGTCCTTGTGGAAAAGTTCGCGGTATTCATCGCTTTCCAGCAGGTGCCGGCCGGTCTCCTGTTTGTCCCGGCGCAACAGGTATTTCAGCTCCTTCAAGTCATCCGACCAGCAGAATCCGTTGAAGAATTCGGCGCCGGCGAACTGGGTTTTGTAGAGCGCGTTCTGCGAGTAGCAGGTCCCGAGATAAAGATGGCGGAAGTTCCGTTCCGCGAAAAATGCGGCGGCCGACGTCATCATGAACATGCCCAGGTTGCGGCTGTAGTAGTTGAGATCGTAGAAGGCGTAATAGTAAAAGGCGAGGTTCTTGCCCTCCAGGTAAAGCGTCGCCGTGCCGACTTCGCCGCCGCTCTTCGCATCCGTGAAAACCAGGAGATGTGAAATGATGGGGGAACGGAAGAGCAGATCGAGGCGTTCGTAGGGCATCACGTCCTTCCCGAATTTGATGTCGGCGTAGGTCTTGTAAAACTGGCGCCGTTCCGGCGTGTAGTTGAACTGGTCGCGGGCGACGAGCTTCACTTCAATCCCGGCGCCTTTGCGCAAAATGCGGCGGTTTTCTGAGGAAGGCTTGAACCCGCCGAGTTGCACCCGGACATGACGGCACAGATAAAACCGGTCGAGGTTGCGCGAGGAGGGCAGGAAGCCGGCGTTGAACAGATCCGCCGCCGTCTCACCGGATTCCGGCACGGCCCAGACGGCGTAAGGAAAGATGTAATGATCGTAATCGGATTTGTGTTCGGAAAAGAGCAGTTTCATCGTTTGTCGAAACGTTCACACGCCACACGGGCGGCCCGGGAAGATTCGCGCGCGGCACGGCATTGCCATGGCGCTGCGAATCGCGGATGGAACGAGGACCGGCGTCACTTGGCCGCCGTTTCGAGGAGTTGACCCGCATCCGGATTTGCGTCCGTGACCGGCCCCGCATCCCCATTCACGCATCGGCGCCGAAGGCGGAGCCGCCAACCGGTCAGCACGTCGTAGGAAACCGAGTTTTTCAACTTCGCCATCTCGTGCACCGTGATCTCTTCGCCCCCCTGCCGGCCCATGACAACCGCTTCATCCCACACCTGCGCTTCGGGGATGTCGGTGACGTCCACCATGAGCGCATCCATCGCGATGCCCCCGACGAGCGGGGCGCGCCTGCCGTGGATGAGTGCCGCCCCCAGGTTGCGGACCCGCGGGAAACCGTCGCCATAACCGATGGGCAGCACCGCGATGCGCCGCGGCGCCGGTGCGGTGTAGCGCATTCCGTAGCCGACCACGTCGCCGGCCTTCAGGTTCTGGATCGAAGCAACGCGCGCCTTGACGGACATGACCGGTTCGATGCCGGGGATGCGCCGGCACACGGTGGACGGGAAAATTCCGTACATCAGGATGCCAATGCGAACCAGGTCGCGGTGCGCGTGCGGCAGGTCCAGGAACCCTCCGCTGTTGCACAGGTGCTGGTGCTTCACCCGGATGCCGCGCTCCGCCAGGCCGCGCAGGACTTCGTCGAACCGGGAAACCTGGAGATTGGCGAACGTTTTGTCCGTTTCATCCGACTGTGCGAAATGGGTCATCACTCCATCGAGCAGGAGGGATTTCTCCGCGCAAATCTGTTCGATGAGCGGGAGCGCCTCGTCCCATCTCACCCCATAACGGCTCATGCCGGTGTTGAGCTTGACATGCACCGGCACGCGCTTGCCCCGGGCGGCGGCGGCCCGGGCGAGCGCGCGAGCGGTGTTCGCCTCGTTGAGGCAGACCGTCAGGTCGTGCTCGACGCACCAGGACAACTCGGCCTCCTGCCGCGCGCCCAGCAACAGCAGCGGGGCGGCAATGCCCGCCTCGCGCAAGGCCATCGCCTCCTCCAGCGTGCTCAGGCCGAAACCCCAGGCGCCCTCCTTGAGCGCGATCCGCGCGACGTCCAGCGCCCCGTGCCCGTAAGCTTCGTCCTTCACGATGGCCATCATCCGCACCCCGCGCGGCAGGTCGCGGCGGATCAACTGCAGGTTGCGACGCAGGCGTGCCAGGTCGATCTCGACCCACGCCGGCCGCAGCGGAAAAATCTTCGTATCGAAATCCATAAAATCAACGCATGCTGTTTAACCACGAAAACTGAATTCGTTAAAGCGTTAAATCGTTAAAAAGTCACAGCGCTCGCCAACGAAGCCGCTGTAACGGGTTCACCGATGCAACCTCTCACACTTTCCCCGGCGGCCAGAGGCTTTTCCCTACGTCCGTGCGGTAGTAGCTCCCGAGGACGCGGATTTTGCGAATATTGTTGTACGCGCGGGCGATCGCCTCGTCCAGAGTGGCCGCCAGTGCGTTCACGTCGGCGATGCGATGGCCGGTGGCCACGAGGGGGCCTTGTTGGGCGCGCGCCACCTCATTCCACCACACGTCGCAATCAAACGCCCCCTCGACCTCCAGCGGCAGTTGCGGCCCGCGCACCTGGACGTACGGATAACCGTATCCTGCCAGCGTCAGCGAGCACCCGAAACCGGCCCGGCTCTTGAACCGCGGATCCAGTTTCCCGTCCTGCGCGGTTGACAGGACCGTCTCCACCGGATTCGTCAGCATCCGCAAAATCATCGGGCCGGATGTGACGCCGATGCGGACGTTGTACTCGATGACGCGCCAGCGCCGGTTTGTTTTGACGGCCGTGACCTGCAGGGGTCCGTGGAACCGGGTCTGGCGCAGCCACGGCAGCAGGGGATGGATCAACTCCCGCGCCAGTCCATATTTGTCCCCCGGATCCTTTTCCACGATCCCGCCGAGCGGCGCGCCCGCGATGATCCCCATGTTTCCGTTGAACGCGCGCTTGTATTCCTGGTTGGTCACGAGCGAATGAATCTCCCCGCCGCTCACCAGCACGATGTGGCCGGCTTCGGCGCGCCCCAGGTATTCCTGCAGGAACACACCCTCGGCGTAATTGACCTGCTTGAGCCAGGCGCGCGTGTCCTCGACCGTTTCACAGACAATAGTGTGGACGGGGCTGGCGGGCGAGCAGAGCGGATTCTTGATGACGAACGGCTGCGGATGTTCGGCCAGGACCTTCTCGGCCTCCAGACGGTTGGAAGCCACGAACGCCCGCGGAAAGGGAATCCCGAAATCCGCGCAAAGCCGCCGCGCAAAATCCCGCTCGCGCTCGATCCTCATCGCCTCGCCCGTGGGACTGAAAACAGGCCGCCGGGTCCGCAAAAACTCCTCCGCCCACGGCGCCTGCGCCCAGTCAATCGACTGGGGGATCACGCAATCGATGCCCTGTTCTTCGAGCAGCGGGCACGGGCTGGGAAACGCCTCGCACGAAAACGTTCTCCCGACGAGTGAAGGCGGGAAGTGACCGTAGTTGCGAGTCAGATACGTCGCCACACCCGCGCCGGCGTCTTTCAGAGCCTGCCCGATGCTGTGCGCGAACGAACCGACGCCGAGCACCATGAATGACGCCGCCCGCCGCCCGCCGGGCACCTTCCGTGCCGGCCTGCCTTTTGTCTGCATCCGCATTGGGGACCACGAAATACACGAACCACTCGAAAAGCCAATGCGTTTCCGCGCCGGATGGCTCCTGGGCGCATCTGAAGGACGTCTCCTGCCCAGGGTCAATTCATGAAGGGGGCCATATCGGGGTGGCGACGCCTCGTCGCCAGGTTTTATGGGTTGCAGCACTCACCAGGCGACAAGCTGTCGCCTCCCCGCAGCGCGATGGGCGCACACTTGCGCCCGCGGTGGGGACTGCCCGTCCCCATTAGGCCTTGTGTTTCTGCAATCTCACTGGGGACGAGGCCGTCCCCACCCCCTCACGAATTGGCCCTGCCCTGCCCTCCCCATCAGTTCCTTTACCTTCTCAGCGGGTAAGGTTCCTGATATTCCTACACAAGTCTTTAACGAACCACTATGAGAACACTGGTGATTGGCATCGACAGCGGCACGCAATCCACGAAAGCACTCGTCGTGGACGCAAATACCGGGAAGGTCCTGGCATCGGCGGCGGAAGCCTACGATTTGATTCCGAACCTGCCGGCCGGCGCGAAGGAACAGCATCCGCACACCTGGCGCGAAGCGGCCGCCAGCGCCATGCGCCGCGCCTTGCGCCAAGCCAAGGCCTCCGGCACCGAAGTCAAAGCCATCGGCGTGAGCGCCCAACAGCACGGGTTCGTCCCGCTGGACAAACACGGCGAGGTGATCCGCCCCGCCAAACTCTGGTGCGACACGTCCACCGCCGCCGAATGCGACGAGATCACCGAAAAACTCGGCGGACCCAAAAGGGCCCTCCGGGCGCTGGGCAACGCGGTGTTGCCCGGGTTCACCGCCTCAAAAATCCTCTGGCTCAAAAAACACGAGCCGAGCCACTTTGCCCGGCTCGCCACGGTCCTGTTGCCGCACGATTACCTGAATTTCTGGCTCACGGGGGAGAGGGTGATGGAATACGGCGACGCCAGCGGCACCGCGCTGATGGACGTGCGGAAGCGCAAATGGTCGGGCGCCGTTGTCGAGGCCATCGACCCGGACCTGGGTGACAAGTTGCCTCGCCTGATCCCGAGCGACCAGCCGGCCGGACGCCTGCAGGCGGCCACCGCGAAATCGCTCGACCTGGCTCCGGGCATTCTGGTGAGTGCGGGCGGCGGCGACAACATGATGGGCGCCATCGGAACCGGCAACACGCGCGCGGGCGCAATCACCGCCAGCTTTGGCACGAGCGGAACCCTTTACGCCTGCGCGGAAAAACCCGTGATCGATCCGCTGGGTGAAATCGCGGCTTTCTGCGACTCGACCAACCGCTGGCTGCCCTTGCTGTGCACCCTGAACGTGACCGTTGCAACGGAAATGGTGCGCGCGGATTTCGGGTGGTCGCACGAGAAGTTCGCCGGCGAGGCCGGGCGGATTCCGGCGGGCTCGAACGGGCTTCTCCTGCTCCCGTATTTCGAAGGCGAGCGCACCCCGAACGTCCCGGACGGCACCGGCGTCTGGTTCGGCGTCAACCGGCGCACGTTCGAGGCGGGCCATTTCGCCCGCGCCGCCATGGAAGGGGTGACGCTCGGCATGAACTACGGCTTGCGCCGGCTGGCGGCGCTGGGGGTGAAACCGGCGCAAATCCGCGCCACCGGCGGCGGCGCGAAGTCAAAGGTCTGGCGGCAGATCATGGCGGACCTCTTCAACGAGGAGGTCGTGACCTTGAAAGTGAGCGAAGGCGCCGCTTACGGAGCCGCTCTGCAGGCACTCTGGTGCTGGCGACGCGAGCAGGGCGAAAAAGTTTCCATCCAGGAAATCACGGACCGGTTCGTGGAAATCAATCCGGAGGAAACCACCCGCCCGGATTCGAAAAGCGCGAAGGTTTATCGCGAGCTCCAGGCGCTCCAGGATGAACTGTCCACGGCATTGCGCGGAGCTTTTTCCAGACATCATCAGCTCGTCGCGGTTTAGGCCAATCCACGCCGGGGTTGCGACGGCCCGTCGCAAGTCAGCTCTCAGAAACTCAAGGGCCCCGGCGACGAGCCGTCGCCGCCCCCGTTTCCCCGGCGTGCCCGGCTCGACATTGCCGGCCGGTCTGGTAGGTTCAACCCGTGAGCTTTGTCGCCGAGTTCAATTCTCTGCCGCTGGACGCGCTGGTCAAACAGTCGTGCGCCGCCACTGCCTCCGCCGCGCGCGCGGCAGCCGCCAAACCGGCTGTTTCCCTGACCGATTTCGCCGCGCTGATTTCCCCGGCGGCGGGCGAACTGTTGGAATCCATGGGCCGCCGCGCGCACAGGCTGACCCAACAGCGCTTCGGCAAAGTCGTCCGCCTGTTCGCGCCGCTGTATCTTTCCAACGAGTGCATCAACAACTGCAAGTATTGCGGCTTCTCGCGCGACAATGCGATTCTTCGGGTGACGCTGACCGTGGACGAGGTGTTGCGGGAATCCCGCGCGCTCCAGGCCCAGGGATTCCGCAACCTCCTGCTTGTGGCGGGCGAGCATCCCCGGTTTGTTTCCAACGGGTATCTTCGGGAATGCGTCGCCGCACTGCACCCGGAATGGCCCAGCATCTCACTCGAAGTCGGCCCGATGGACACGGCGGATTACAGGCCGCTGGTCGCGGCGGGAGCGGACGGGCTGGTGGTTTACCAGGAAACCTACGACCGCAGGGTTTACCCGGAGATGCACACCGCCGGTCCGAAGCGGAATTTTGAATGGCGTCTCGGCACACCCGAGCGCGCCTACGCGGCGGGATTCCGGCGTCTCGGGATCAGCCCGCTTTACGGGCTCGCGGACTGGCGATTCGAAGCCATAAGCGTCGCGGCCCATGCGGCCTACCTGCTGCGCAACTGCTGGAAGGCGAACGTAACGATTTCGCTGGCCCGATTGCGGCCGTGCGCGGGCGAATTCCAGCCCCTCACGCACATGTCGGACCACGATCTCGTGCAACTGGTTTGCGCTTTCCGCCTGATGTTTCCCGATGTGGGACTCGTGCTGTCCACGCGCGAGCCTCCAAAATTGCGCGACGGGCTGGTCCGGCTGGGCATCACGCTCATGAGCGCCGGCAGCCACACCGAACCCGGCGGTTACACGGGCGCCGGCCGCGAGAACCTGCACCAGACCGTCCGGGGCCGCAGAGTCGAGGCCGCCGGTTCCAGCCAATGGGTCGCGACCATGGCCGCGCCCCTGAACGCAACCGAACAGTTTCAAATCGCCGACGGACGCTCGCCGCAGGAGGTGGCCGACCTGATCCGCCGTCTCGGCTACGATCCGGTGTGGAAAGACTGGGATGCGGCGTTGACGGCCTGAATGAGGTGCGAATTTGCGTGCCGATGAAACTTCCGTTACCGCAAACGGCCGCGAGGTAAAGAGCCCGTTGCCGTGTTCGATCGAGGAATTCCTGCTCGCGCAGAATCTCCTGCCCCGCAGCGTGGTGGTGGAACACAACGGCCAGGCGGTGGCTCCGTCCGAGTTTTCCAAACGCCAACTGCACGACGGCGACCGGTTGGAAATCGTCAGAATTGTCGCCGGAGGCTGAAACATTCCCGCTGGACCCAACCGGCGCGTGACGGGGAATAACCGGCGAACAGCCTGTGAATGGCGGTGAACAACTTTTGGTTGCGGTTCGATGCTTGAGTCGGAAGTTTGAAGGTGAAGCCGACCGAATCATCTTCCCGTGCCCAATCCTGGCACGAGCAGGGGACGAGGGCTGGAACAAAGGGCGATTGGAACGATGAATGAGCCTGTCTCATCCCTGGCTGCCGACGCAGCATCGGCAATGGCGGCCAATGCGTGCCGGGTCGTCGTGGTGTCCGAGGATTCTGTGGCGCAGGGGCGCGCGATGGAAACCGCGAACTGGTTGAGGGCACAGTTCGGAGAGGAACCGGTTTTCGATTTCAGTTTCTGGAATTTCAAGGAGCTGGCGGAACCCGCCGCCGCGAGCAAAGCGGTTGAAGCCGCGGCGCACGCGGACATCATTCTGCTCTCGGCCCACGGCAACGACCTGCCGCCCGCCGTCGGCAATTGGTTCGAGCGATGCCGCGAGGCGAGGACCAAGGCGGAGGGAGCTTTGGCCCTGCTCCTCGCCGAACCGTTCATGTTATCCGCCTCGAGCGGGCATGCGATCGACAGTTTGCAGCTCGTTGCCCGCGATCTCCACATGGATTTCCTGCCGCTCATGCCGCAACCGGCGGAGAAAATCATCCAATCCTTCCGGAACCGGCCGAACATCGCCCCTGCGGGCGTAACCGGGTCGTTCTTCCCGCCGAGCCCCGATCATTGGGGCCTGAACGAGTGACGTGTTGACATCTTGCCGCCGGCCGCGCATTGGCCGATACTCGCGGCGGTATGAAGTCAAAGTTCGCGCTCTTTTTCCGCACGTGCGCGGTCATCCTGCTGGCGTTGCTGGCCTGGGCGATGTGGGCATCGGCCCAACCCGCAACCACGAACGCCCCCGACGCCAAGATTTCGACGACGGCGACCGTCACGGTCAAGACTGCGGGTTCAAACCGGACCGACCAGACGGATCGGCTCACCGTCGAGGTGAAATCGCACGAGGATTATCTCACGTTTGGGCTGGATGCGGTGCCCTTTCTCCGCGAACACAAGCTTTTCGGCCATCCCCTCTGGAAATATCCCGCCTCCTTCCTGTATATCCTGCTGGCGTTTTATGTCTCCAAGTTTTTGGATTTCCTGGCCAATGCCCGGCTCAAGCGCTGGTCCGAGAAGACGGGAACGAAGCTCAACGAACTGCTGGTGCCCCTCCTGCGCGGTCCGGTCAAGGTGGTGGCCTTCGTCGTATTCCTCGACGTCGGCCTGGATATCTTCGACTGGGGAACGGCGGCGCAGTCCTATCTCGCCAAGGGCTTCATCCTCACCGTGGCTTTCTCGCTGACCTACGTGACGCTGAAAGTGATCGATCTGGCGCTGGGCTTGTGGCGGGAGCGCGCCCAGGCAGGGAGCGATCGGACCTTCGACAATCAACTCTTCCCCGTCATCAGCAAAAGCCTGAAAATCTTCGCGGTCATCGTCGCGGTCCTGGTGACGGCGTCCAACCTGCACATCAACATCACCGGCGCGCTGGCGTCGCTTTCCGTGGGCGCGATCGCCATCGGGCTCGCCGCGCAGGATACGCTCGCAAACCTGTTCGGCGCGATCGCGGT
>JBEKFT010000001.1:0-21965 GCA_050013175.1 Verrucomicrobiota bacterium | reverse complement strand
CCGCGCGCTTGGCCGCAACGCCGAGGCGGACCGGCTCGCAAGGGAACAATCCCTCGCCTGGCCCAAGATGAGCGCCGCCCGGCGGCTGTTCCGTTTCCTGGGCATGATCGCCAACGAGGCGCGGCGCATCGTCGCCGCTCGGAGCGCTAAAAAAAGTTCTCAAAAGGGGTGACGCCCATCGCGGAGAAGGGCGCGCGGCTCTGTGAGCCGCAGCAGGTTTAAAAACCCGGATGCTCTGGAATCTTCCCTCGCGCCTCGCGTTGCCAATCTTGCTGCGGGTCACAGACCCGCGCGCCGCGGCAGTCTCCGGCATGCGCCCAAGTGCCGGCACGCCAACATTAATTCCTTCACCCGGAACACCCCGGGTGATAACCTGAAACTTATGACTCAAGACGTTGTTGTTGTCGGTGGAGGCATCGTCGGCCTGGCCACAGCGTTTCGATTGCTGGAGACACGGCCGGGACTCCGGCTCGTGCTCCTGGAAAAGGAGCCGAAGCTGGCCGCCCATCAGACCGGAAACAACAGCGGCGTTCTTCATTCCGGACTTTATTACAAGCCGGGATCCGAAAAGGCCACGCTGAGCGTGCAAGGCCTGCAGCAGATGATCGCCTTCTGCCGCGAACACGGCATCGCGCACGAACAGTGCGGCAAAGTTGTCGTCGCCACCTCCCCGGACGAACTCCCGCGCCTGGAAAAGCTCTGGGAACGCGGAAACGCCAACGGCCTGCTCGGATTGCGCAAACTCAGCGCGGAACAGCTCAAGGAAATCGAACCCCACGCCGCCGGCATCGCCGCAATCCATGTGCCCCAGGAAGGGATCGTGGATTACACTGCCGTCTCGGAAAAACTGGGCGAACTCATCCGCAAATACGGGGGCCAGGTCCATCTCAATACCCGCGTGTTGAAACTGGCTTCCACCGCCGGCGACTGGGTCGCCCAAACTTCCGCCGGCGATTTTCAGGCCCGTTTCGTCATCACGTGCGGCGGTCTCCATTCCGACCGGTTGGTGAAAGCCGCGGGACAAAAGCCGGCGGCGAAAATCATCCCGTTCCGGGGCGAATACTACAAAATCAAAAAGGAACGCCAGCATCTCGTCCGCCATCTGATCTACCCGGTGCCGGATCCGAAATTTCCCTTCCTGGGCGTCCACTTCACACGACTCATCCACGGCGGCATCGAAGCCGGCCCCAACGCGGTGCTCGCCTTCGCGCGCGAAGGCTACCACTGGTCCGACGTCAACTTGCGGGATCTCTCGGAGTCCCTCCTCTTCCCGGGCTTGTGGAAGTTCCTCGCCACCTATCCGGCTCTGTGCGGCTATGAAATCCGGCGCTCCCTGTCGAAAGCCGAATTCTGCCGCTCGCTGCAGAAATTAGTGCCGGAGATTCGCAAGGAGGATCTCGAAACAGGCGGCGCCGGCGTTCGCGCGCAGGCCATGACGCCCGATGGAAAGCTGGTGGAGGATTTCCATTTTGAAGAAAAACCCGGCATCCTGCACGTCGTCAACGCGCCCTCCCCCGCCGCAACAGCCGCCCTCGCCATCGGATCTCGAATCGCCGAACGCGTCCTGCCACGGTTGGGCTAAAGGCCCGTCGGATGATCGACAAACGTCCACGGCACCCGGAACTTTTGGGAAAGCCGCCCCGCCAGGGCTTTCACACCAAATGTCTCCGTCGCATAATGGCCGCCGTACAGTACATTGATCCCAAGTTCTTCCGCCAAGGCGTAGGTCCAATGCGGTCCTTCCCCGGTGATAAAGGTGTCAACCCCTTCCCCGGCTGCCTGCTCCACCTCGCCGCCCGCGCCGCCGGTCACGACGCCGAGCCGCCGACAGAGGGCCGGCCCGCCGGGAATCACCAGCGGCTTCGCGCCGGTGGCGCGTTGCAATCGCCTCGCCAGATCCTCACGCGTGATCTTCGCGTTGCATCGAAAGCCGATGTGCCGCCCGTGACTGGCAAAAAACGGACGCGGATTCCTCAGCCCCATCGCCGCGCAAAGCCGCGCGTTGTTCCCCAGCGTCGGATGCGCATCCAGCGGCAGGTGCGAGCTGTAAACCGCCAGGTTGTGCTCCAATAACAGCCGCAGAAGCTCGTACCGCTTCCCCGTCCACGGCTGCGCGGCCCTCCAAAACAAACCGTGATGCACCACCAGCAGGTCCGCCCGGACTGCAACCGCCAGTTTCACGGTCGCCAGGCTCGCATCCACGGCGGCGGCGATGCGCGTGACGCTTCCGCCGTTCTCCACCTGCAATCCGTTCATGGCGCCGTCGTAGTCCTTGGTTTCACGCGTGCGCAACAGCCCGTCGCAGCAACGGACAATGGCGGTCAGGGAAACGTGCGGCATGGCGGATCAGGCTGGGGTTTTCTTGTCTTTCTGGAACAGCTTTCGAAACCAGGCGGCAACCGCCACGAACGCGATAATGATGAATTTCTTGGCGGCCAGAACAAAGACCCAAAGCAGTTTGAAAAGCCCCAACTTCGCCGCCACGCCGCCCGCCACGAGTGCCGCGATGCCGTACGTCGCCACTTTGTCAACCTTGGGATCGAAATCCGCATAGCGATGTCCTTCATTGAAATTCACCATGCCGAGAATTTGCGGGGTCACTTTTTCAATCTCGCCAAGCTGGTCGATGGCCGCGACGGCGCTCAGCACCAGGACGCCCCGCCGTCCCAGGATCCGGATGTCGTAGTTCAAGGTGTTGGCCGGCGTGCCGTCAAACCTCAGTTCCTTTGCCCAATAAAGCTTGTGACTTGCGGCGTCGTAATGCGGCGGCGCCGCCCAGCCGACCAGTTCGATGGATGGGTAGCCTTGTTTGATTCTCTTCTTGTTGTTGTCCTGCACGGCGCTCTGCATTTTTTTCAGCAGATCGTCATAATTGATTTTGCCGGCGTCATCGTCCTTCACATACCCGTCCCCCGCATACGAAATCAGCACCGCCCAGCTGTCCGAGTCCAGCGGGCCTCTGTCCGACGGCATCAGCATGCCGAGTTCCTTCGTCGTGGACGGCGGATTGCCCCACAGCGTTTCCAGGACGATCTTCGTGTCGTCTGGATTTAAATACCTGAAACCGGACGGCACATTCAACTTGGCGATCCCGCCCTGGAGATTGATCTCGCCCTGTTGATACTTCAGCCGTTTGGCGAGTTGCTCGGCCTCGGCGCGAGTTTTGGGATGTTCCTCGGCGAGGGAAACGGCAGCGGCAAACACCAGACCGACCAGGACAACACAGAGTTTTGTTCTCATGCAGTGGATCAGTGGTACTCCATTCCGGGATAAAGCAGGTTGACCGCGAACAGTTGCACCGAGGGAAATACCGCGTCCAGGATCCGCCAGGAAACCACCAGGCCAATCGTGTTGAAGGCCGGGGTCCGCACCGCCTGGAACCACCGGGCCGCCGAGTCGCCCGGAAGAAACAACAAAAGAATCCCGCTCCCGTCCAGCGGCGGCAGCGGGATCAAATTGAAAATGCACAACAGCAGATTCAGCGAGAAGAAAATGCTGAGCATCCTGGCGAAAAACGGATAGATCCCCGGAGCCGTCGCCATCGTCACCTGGGAGGACGCGATCTGGGCCGGAGCCTCCAGAACCTGGCCGCTCATGCCGGCGCGGATCAAGACCGCCGCCAGGACCACCAGCAGGAAATTCGACGCCGGCCCCGCAAGCGACATCAGCGCCGCCCGGCGCGGGTATTGCGCGGCCCACTGCGGATTGTACGGCGCCGACGCCCAGCCAATCATCCACCCGCCCAGCAAAAAGGACAGGATGGGCACAACCACCATTCCGATCGGCGAACGGCGGATGTGCGGCGTCGGATCCAGCGTGACCTGTCCCCCTCGATGGGCCGTGTCGTCGCCCAGTTTCAGCGCGCTCCAGGCGTGCGACGCCTCATGCGCCGTTGTCGAAACGACAAACGCCAGATACCATTTGAGGCCATCTGTCAGATCGGGCGTCACCCCGCCGATCCTAAAAGCGCAGCAAGGGTTGTCAATGGTCTTCGTGTGACAATGCGGAAACAGCCCCGGCCGCATGAAAAATAATTTGATTCCTCTTATTGAATTCTGCGCGCATCCTCCTATAGTGCGCTTCGATTCGAAGCTACGATGAGCAATCCGACTGACGCGAACGACCGCTGGGACCTCCAGGCCGCCAGGAACCTCTACAACATTCAGCGATGGGGGGCGAAATACTTCGACATCAACGAAGCCGGGCACGTCGTGGCCAGGCCGCTGGAGGAGGCCGGCGCTTCGGTGGACCTGACGGATGTCATCGAGGAGGCCAAAGGCCGCGGACTCAAATTCCCGGTGCTCATCCGGTTCCAGGATATCCTCCGCCATCGTGTCGAGTCCATCAACCTCGCCTTCCGCAGTTCCATCGCGGAATACAATTACCAGGGCAAATACCGCGGCGTGTTCCCCATCAAGGTCAACCAGCTCCGCGAAGTCGTCGAGGAAATCCTCGACGCCGGCAAGCCGTTCGATTTCGGGCTCGAAGTGGGCAGCAAACCCGAACTGTTCGCCGGCCTCGCCCTGCAAAACCAAATCGGCAGCCTGATCATCTGCAATGGCTATAAAGACTGCAATTTCATCCGCATGGCGCTGCTTGGCACCAAACTCGGCCGCAAAGTCATCATGGTCGTCGAGAAACTCGAGGAACTCCGCCAAATCATCACCGTGTCCAGGCAGCTCGGCGTCGAACCCGTCGTCGGCATCCGCGCGCGGCTCATGAGCAAGGGTGCCGGACGGTGGGCGGACAGCGGCGGCGAAGACGCCAAATTCGGGCTCAGCACCGCTGAAATCCTCGCCGCCACCGAAATGTTGAAAGCCGAAAACCTCAGCCATTGCCTCAAACTGCTCCACTTCCATATCGGCTCCCAGGTGCCCGACATCCTCACGGTGAAGAAGGCGGTCCAGGAAGCCGCCCGGCTCTATGCCAAACTCCACAAGATGGGGTTTCAGATCGATTACCTCGACGTCGGCGGCGGCCTGGGCGTGGACTACGACGGCAGCCGCTCGGCCTTCGACAGTTCCACCAATTACACCCTCCAGGAATACACCAACGACGTCATCTACTACGTCGCCGACGTCTGCAACGCGGAAAAAGTGCCGCATCCGGACATCGTCAGCGAAAGCGGCCGCGCCCTCGTCGCGCATCATAGTGTCCTCATCGTCGAGGTGTTTGGCGCGATCGAAAAGGTCAGGCCCGGCCAGTTCTTTCAATACGGCGAAAACGAGCATGCGCTGGTGAAGGAGTTGCTCGATATCCGGAAGAACCTCGCCAAACTGAACAAGCTCGAAGCCTACCATGACGCACAGGAACGACGCGAGGACGCCCAGCACATGTTCACCCTCGGCGTGCTCGACCTGCCCGACAAGGCCAAGATCGAAAATCTGTACTGGGAGATCAGCCAGGAGGTCGTCCAGAGCTTCCACGGCCAGAGTTACGTGCCGGAAGAAATCCGCATTCTCGAAGACAGCCTCGCCGACCAGTATCTCTGCAATTTCTCCGTTTTCCAATCGCTGCTCGATCACTGGGCCCTCGGCCAGTTGTTCCCCATCATGCCCGTCAGCCGACTCAATGAATGCCCCACCCGCGAAGCGACACTGGTCGATATCACGTGCGATTCCGACGGCCAGGTGAACAAATTCATCGACCTGCGCGACGTGCGGGACACGCTGCCGCTGCACAAGCTGAACACCAACGGCAACGGCGCGATCGAGCCTTACTATCTCGGCTTTTTCCTCATGGGCGCCTACCAGGATATCATGGGAGACCTGCACAACCTCTTCGGCCGCGTCAACGAAGTCCACGTCTTCCTCGACCCGGATGAAGCCGCGGGTTACTACGTCGAGGAAATCATCGAAGGCACCACCATCGTCCAGGCCCTGGCTTCGGTGCAATACGACGAAAACGAACTCAAACGCCAGATGAAAGCGCAAATGGACGAAGCCATCAAATCCGACCGCATGAAGCCGTCCGAAGCCATGCGACTCCTGGACGACTACGAACGCGGCCTCAAAGAGTACACCTATCTCAGTTTTTGAAAGGCAGAAGGAAGCATGCAGAATGCAGAAAGGGAATTAGCGCGCCTTGCGCGGAATCGAATTCTTCATTCCGCATTCTTCCTTCTGCATTTCCCCCATGCCTGACCCCGCCCCGAACCCTGGACTCCTGCCTTCCCTCGGCCGGCTCGTGCGCGGGCTCTCCGCCTTGTTCTGGGGCCTGCCGCTCTCGTTGATCGTCTGCGTCCAGACCGCGAAAACTGATTGGCTCCACGCGTTCACCGTGTTGCCGCCCCTCGCCACCACAGGCCTGCTGCTCTATGGGCTCTGGCAGTTGGGCTCGTTCCAAAAACAGGAGCGCCCCTGGCGCAATGCGCTCGACCGCGCCCGGATCTTCGCCCTGGCCAATTTCGGCCTGAGCCCGTTCCTCTATTGGTGGAACCGTGTTCCCGATCATCCGTTCTTCGGCGTCACGGTTTCAGTGCTGGCGCTCTCCGCCCTGCTCTTTTTGTTCAACCTGAACCTCGTCCTGCAACGCCTGGGTGAAATGCTGCCCGACGAAGCGCTCCGGAGCGAAACGCGGCAATACACGGTCCTGAACCGGAATCTGCTCGTGATCCTCCTCCTGCTCGGCGCGGTTTACCTCGCCCTGGCACAAATCCGGCCACTGCCCCTCCCATTGGATGTGCTCCTCGCCTGGTTCCACCGCGGCGGCGCCTGGGCTCTGATCTTTTTGACGCTGCTGCCCCTCGCCATGACCATGGCCCTGATCTGGAAAACCAAGGAAGTCATCCTCGACAACGTGTTTGGGGCAAAATAGTGGTCCCCTGCCCGTTCGCCCACATACCCGACATTCGCGGATAAATTCTTTTTTCGATCCGCGAATGACGAATGCAGGCGAATTCAATTGAGCAGCCGATACCAATTGTCCCGCTGATGCGGTTCGTACCCCAGTTCCTGGATCAGCCGCCGCATGTCCGCCACCGACATGCGGAACGTGGTCCCGGCCTGCGAAACCACGTTTTCCTCGATCATGATGCTGCCGAGATCATTCGCGCCGAATTTTAACGCGACCTGCCCAACCTCCTGCCCCTGCGTCACCCACGAACTTTGCACGCTGGGAAAATTGTCGAGGTAAATCCGCCCCAACGCCTGCGTCCTGAGGTACTCCTGCGCCCCCGCCGTCGGCACCTTCAACTTCGTGTGCTCCGCCTGGAACGTCCAGCAAATGAATGCCGTAAACCCTTTCGTCTTGTCCTGCTGAACCCGCAGCCGGTCCAGATGCTCGATCCGGTCCTCAATCGTCTCTACATGCCCAAACATCATCGTGGCCGAAGAATTCAATCCCAGCCCGTGCGCCACTTCCATCACCTCCAGCCAGTCGTCGCTCATCGCCTTCAGCGGCGAAATCCGCCGGCGCACCCGGTCCACCAGGATCTCGCCGCCTCCCCCGGGAATCGAGCCCAGACCCGCCGCCTTGAAATCGCCGATGGTTTTCTCCATCGGCTCGTCAAACACCTTGCGAAAGTGGACAAATTCGCTCGGGCTGAATCCATGAATGTTGACCTGTGGAAATTTGGTTTTGATGTGGGAAAGCAAATCCAGGTACCATTGCTTCGTCAGCATCGGATGATGCCCGCCCTGCATTAGGATCTGCGTGCCGCCCAACACCAGGGTCTCCTCGATTTTCCGGTCCATCTCGTCGAACGTGATGATGTAAGCGTCGTTGTCCGCTTCCGTGCGATAAAAGGCGCAGAACTTGCAATAGACATTACACACGTTCGTGTAATTGACGTTGCGGTCCACGATGTAGGTCACGATCTCGTTGCCGCGGCCGTCATGCGCGCCGGCCCGCGCGAGCTGGCGGCGCCGGTCCGCGAGCATCCCGAGTTCTTCGAGCGGCAGATGATACAGCCGCAACGCCTCCGTCCGGTCGATCCGCCTTCCGTCCCAAACCCGCTGCAGCAATTCATCCAAAGACGCGTCGTGAATCACGCTCACCTCCGCAGCATCCCGGGCAGCCCCCCGCCCATGCGCCCCATCATCTTTGAAAATTTGCCCATTTTCTTCATCATCTGCTGCATCTGGCCAAATTTGTTCAGCATCGTGTTCAACTCCGCCACGCTCACGCCGCTTCCCTTGGCAATCCGCACGCGACGCTTCGCATTGAGAATCTGCGGACTCCGCCGTTCCTTCGGCGTCATCCCGCAAATCATCGCCTCCATGCGGCGGAATTCCTTTTCCTGCTTCGACAGGTCGGCGTCCTTCAGCATCTCGGAGCCGCCCGGCAACATGCCGACGATGGATTCGAGCGAGCCGATCTTTTTCATCTGGCGCAGTTGTTCGAGAAAATCCTCCAGGGTGAACTGGCCCTTGCGCATCTTCTCCTCCATGCGCTTCGCGTCGTCCAGATCCACCGCATCGGCGGCCTTCTCCACCAGGCTGACCACGTCGCCCATGCCCAGAATCCGCGAGGCCATCCGCTCCGGATGAAACGGTTCAAAATCCTCCAGCTTCTCACCCATGCCGGCAAACTTGATCGGCTTGCCCGTCACCGCCCTCAAACTCAGCGCCGCCCCGCCCCGCGCGTCGCCATCCAGCTTCGTCAGGATCGAGCCCGTTATCGCCAGGGCCTGGTCGAAATGCGTCGCCACATTGACCGCCTCCTGGCCGGTTGCCGCATCCAGCACGAGCAGGACTTCCCGCGGCTTCACCAGGTCGCGCAGCCGCACCAGTTCCTGCACCAGCGGCTCGTCGATCTGCAACCGCCCGGCCGTGTCGAAAATCAAAATGTTGCGGTTGTTTGCCGCGGCAAATTCCAGGGCACCCCGGGCAATCGTCAAAACGTCCTTCTCGCCCTGCTTCACAAATACCGGCAGATCCAGTTGTTTGCCCAGCGTCTCGAGCTGCGCCATCGCCGCCGGGCGGTTTACGTCGGCTGCCACCAGCAGCGGCGCGCGGCCCTGCTTGTGCAGCAGCCGGGCGAGTTTGCCGCTCGATGTGGTTTTGCCCGACCCGTGAAGGCCCACCATCAGGATGCAGCTCGGATTGCCGGTCAGATCCAGCGCGGCGTTCTGCGAACCGAGCAAGTCCACGAGCTCGTCGTGGATCAATTTGATGATTTGCTGGCCCGGCTGGATGCTCCGAATGACTTCCTGGCCGAGGGACTTCACCCTGACCCGCTCGATGAAATCCCGCGCGACTTTGAAATTCACGTCCGCTTCAAGGAGCGCAAGCCGGACTTCCCGCAACGAATCGCTGACGTTGGCCTCGGAAATTGTGCCGAGCCCGCGCAGGTTGCGAAAAGCGCCCTGGAGCTTGCTGCTTAGGGAATCGAACATCCGGCCAAACTACGGCACGAGCGGCAGGTTGACAAGGGCAACGCGGCATGCCTTACTGTGCGGCCACCGCAACGGCGGGTAGGTTACCCAAGTGGCCAACGGGGGCAGACTGTAAATCTGCTGGCTTACGCCTTCGATGGTTCGAATCCATCACCTACCACCACCCAAAAACCCCGGGGAAAACAGCGATTCTGTGCAATGTTTTCAATGCTTTCACGATGACAGCGGATTTCGGCCAGCGTGCTTTTCTGATCTTGTCGTCTCTTGCGTGCTTTTCGGGAAGGATGCGGACAGAGTAACCCCCAATGTCCCGGCAACCCTGAGCAGGGCACGGAGGTTGATCCACTGCTCGCTATCTTCGACCTTCCGCAGGCAGTTTTTGTCGTTATAGTTGCCCGAACAAGCCCGACGAGCGCGGGCTTGAAAGCGGCAAGGAATGTGCTCGCCTTAATCGGGTTGACCCTCTGCCGGAGTATGGGCAGGACGGCGCAAGATCGCCTTATGGAGATGCAGCCGCTGGACAATTTTATGAAAAAGAGCAAAGGCTTCTTCCTCGCCGGGAGCCTGTTCACGTTTTGTTGTGTTCTGCCTTGTGCGAACGGCGGTCTTCAGTTCACCACCCTGTTCGCATTCAACAGAACGAATGGCGTCTCACCGGAAGAATTTGCGCAGGGAGCCGACGGGGCTCTTTACGGCACCGCGTCGGGCGGAGGTATTGGATTCAATGGTGGCGGGTCCGGAAACGGCACCGTCTTTGAATTGAGCACCAACGGCGCCTTTACTTCCTTCGCCTTCGTACAGTTGGGTTTCGTGAGGTTTTAGTTGACTTCAAAACTAATAATCAGTATAAAATTTATGTATATTTACTATAAACTTGTGAAGATATTAAATGTATTATTACTGCTGTTTGCTGTAACAATCACCACGTCTGCATTTCCGGCTTATCCACTGAAGAGTGCGCCCGGTGGCCGCTATTTGATAGACCAAAATGGAAAACCCTTTTTGATGGTTGGAGATGCGGCACATTCATTGATTGTGAATCTAAGTGAATCTGATGCGGCGACTTATATGATTGATAGGAAAGCGCATGGATTTAATACTATAGTAATTTATGTTCTGTGTAATTTCGATAGAGCGGATGGTAGTACATTAGACGGGATTTTGCCATTTACAGGGAAAATCACTTCTTCAACAAATTATGACTTAACGACTCCGAATGAGACATATTTCAAGCGTGTTGATGATATGGTGAATATTGCCGCAACGAATGGGTTAATGGTGATACTCGATCCAATCGAGACAAGCGGATGGCTTGCAACGATGGATTCGAATGGAACAACTAAATGCCATACTTATGGGCAGTATCTTGGAAATCGCTACAAAAGCTTCACTAATGTTATGTGGCAAAGTGGAAATGATTTCCAGACATGGGCAAATTCCAGTGATGATGCTGTGGTTTTGGCGGTAGCAGGAGGAATTCTGTCCGTTGCTACTAATCAGTTACAAACAATAGAATTAAATTATTTGCTGAGCAGTTCATTGGATGATTCAAACTGGGATTCTATTGTAGGAATCAACTTTGTTTATACTTATTATCCTACCTATGCGGAAGTTCTTCATGCTTATAATCAGTCCACCATACCGGTTATTATGGGTGAAGCTAATTATGAGTTTGAGACAAATCCAAACACAGACGGGGGATCAACAAGCAATCTTCGCAGGCAGGAATATTGGACACTTTTATCAGGAGCCACCGGGCAATTATATGGTAATCATTATTTATGGTCATTTATTTCAGGATGGCAGTCCCACATGGATACGATTGGTGCGACTCAGTTCCAATATTCCACTGCATTATTCTCTCCCAGAACGTGGTATAATTTAATTCCAGATACAAGTCATTCAATAGTCACAGCGGGATATGGAACATTTTCAAGTAGCGGAGGGGTTGGCGCTAATAATTATGTTACAGCAGCGGGTACGCCCGATGGTGGTTTAGTAATGGCGTATATTCCGGCAACTCAGGCTATCACCGTAAATATGTCCAAATTAAGCGGGGTATCAATCGCACGCTGGTATGATCCAACATCGGGAACTTTTACTAATATTTCAGGCTCACCATTCTCTAATACGGGCAGTGAAAAGTTCACTCCACCTTCAAAAAACAGTTCCGGTGGTCAAGATTGGGTAATTGTTATAGAAAAAAATATAGTTATTCCTCCGCCAACGGATTTAACTGTCCGTTTAAATTGAAATATCCCTGAAAATGTAATTTGAGAGGCAGTGCAGAAAAACCCGGCAGGGCCGACCTGTGGCCGGCTTGGACGACCGGCAGCGCGGGTTTACCGACCTCATCTCTTCACATAACCATTCTTCCGAAACCACTCAACCGCGTCGGCCAGCGCCTGCTCGGGGGGTGTCTGCGGCAGACCCAGCTCCCGAATCGCCTTGGCCGGATTGAAAAACATCTTGTGCTTTCCCATGCGCACCCCCGCCAGCGGTGCCTTGGGCGGTCTGCGGGTGAAAAATGAAAGAGCTTCATTCGCGTAAGCCGCCCCGAGAGCGATGCGGTATGGAATTCGGTGTCTCGGCGCCGGCACTCCGGTGATCTTTTCCAGGACGGCAAACGTCTCTTTCAGGGTCCAGTTTCCCTGTGCGTTGCCCAGGATATACCGTTCGCCGATCCGGCCCTTTTCCGCGGCGAGGACATGGCCCGCCGCCACGTCTCGCACGTGAACCCAGTTCAGCCCGGTGTCCATGTAGGCGGGCATCGCGCGGTTCAAAAAATCGACAATGATTTTTCCCGTCGGCGTCGGCTTCGCGTCGCGCGGCCCGACCGGGGCGCTGGGATTGACGATGATCACCGGCAGACCGTTCACCGCCAGTTGTTCCGCCACTTGTTCCGCCTGCCACTTCGAGCGTTTGTAGTGGTTGCTCATCTGCCCTTTCAAAACCGGAGTCGCTTCGTCGGACGGAACGGGCCTGGCATCGACCGTCTCGGGCAGGCCGATGCATCCCACGGTGCTGGTATAAACAATGCGCGTGCAACCCGCCGCCGCCGCGGACTCCAGCACGTTGCGCGTGCCGTCGATGTTCGTCTCGTACATCGGGCCGTAATCGCGAAGCCAAAGGGAATAACTCGCCGCGACATGGAAACACCAGTCGCACTCGAACAGGGCCGCTTTGAGCCGATCGTGGTCGCCAATGTCCCCTTCCACACGTTCGAAGCTGGCGCCCGCAAGCCCCCTCAGGTCGCTCCCGGGACGCAACAACGCCTTAACGTGATGCCCACGGGCCGTCAGCTCATGCACGAGGTTCGATCCGATGAATCCCGAAGCGCCGGTGACAAAGCAGTTCATAGAATGTACCGCCCATTCTGCCTCAACGCCGCCTCCGGATGAATCAAAATATTCACCCGATCGTACCCGTCTTTTTGGCGGTATTAACCGCTTGTAAACTGCGGATCATTCATGGTTCATCGTTTTGCCGATCAGAACTCAACCCCGTCGGCTTCGTCGGCGGCCGCCTCGAGGAACTGTCGCAAGACCTTCAACCTCGGCCCGGCGAGGCGGCGGGCGGACTCGAGTTGCAGCTTCGCCGGCAGGTCGTCCGCGTTGCGCCCCAGCACCCGGAGGGCATCGGCGAACCGCACGAAGCGGTTGTCGCGCCCGATCTTGCTGACGGTGCGCAGGATGCCGATCGCACCGAGCTGCTCCAGAATGTCCGCGTCGCGCAGCAGCACGCCTTCC
The DNA here is from genome assembly GCA_050013175.1 of Verrucomicrobiota bacterium. Lineage (GTDB taxonomy): Bacteria > Verrucomicrobiota > Verrucomicrobiia > Limisphaerales > BOG-1460 > BOG-1460. Next base: position 8,879 of record JBEKFT010000001.1, on the reverse strand, counting down.
AGCGTGGCTGGCGTCGTGGAAGGCAGATGCGTGCGGATTACTTCCAGCACGGCCGGGATTTTCTCGTCGGAAAACCCGAATTTTTGGAGCAGCGGCGGAGCTTCCTCGAGCGCATAGGCGACATGATCCCAGGCCGCGAGCCGGGCCGGATCTTCGGGCCGGTGTCCGACAAACACGCCCAGGTCATGCAGCCACGCCGCCGCAAACAGAACATCGTCATCGAAGGCCCTGCCCTCCGCCAGGCGCGCGGCGAGCCGGTAAAGGCGCGGTTGATGGCTGAACTTATCCGGCGGCCTGGCCTGGGCCTGGATGTATTTCATCAGGGCCTCGCGGTAATCGGATGATTTCACGGCGCCAGTATGTCACCGGCTCGCGGGCTTTCCAGTCCGTTTCAGGAGTGGCGACGGCCCGTCGCCAGGCCTCGTTGATTGCAGCACTCATTCGGCGACAAGCTGTCGCCGCCCCGGTAACGGGAGTGCGGGGCGCCACAAATCCGGGCCATCATTCGCCAAAATCCGGTGAGCCGTGTCCCTGATCAAACGGGAAGTTGTGCGCAAGGCGAATCCGGAGATTCTTCCAGATCCCGCCCCGCGCTCATGTTGAATCGGGAGTCAGACGCCTCCGTTCCGAACGGGTTGGCCCGGCCTTCGGACCTCCCGCCGCGCTGTATTGCCGTTTCGCTTCTCGGAGTGGATTATCATCAATTGAAAGCCGCGGATGGCGGCGAGATTTACCTGACCCGATTCGGGCTGCCGTTCTGGAGGAACCTGCTCCCGGAAAACTGGTATGCGCCGGACTGGTTCGAGGCCAAGCGCGAGCGGCTGGAAGGCACCAGCATGGTGTACCGCGTGCCCACGCGCTCGGTCCACGGCACGGCCCTCAACCTGGTCGCCAAATGGTCCCGTGTGGGCGAGGTGGTGCCCTTCGACACCCTCTCTGTCAACAAATTCATCCATGCCGAATTCAACAGTCCCTTCGAGGAATTCTCGCTGCTGATGGAATTGCGCAAGGGCGAGGCGGGCCCCCAGGGCATCCGCATCCACACGCAGCGGCCGATGGCGATTTATCTTCCGAACGAACGGCTGCAACTCTGGCAAACCGGCCGTTCAGAGGACAAGATCCGCGCGAAAGTCACCCGCCATCCCGGTGTCGAAATTGACATCCTGCGGCAATACGTCGTGCTCTTCGGGTGGATCAAAGGCCTGGACGCGGTCGAGACCGCGGACCAGTTCAAGCTGGATGGCCGCGCGCGCGCGGAATTCCTCGCCCGCACCACCAGCCTGGTCACGCACGAACTCTGGCAGAAGGGGTATCGGGTCGTGGATATGAAACCCGCCCACATCATCCTGCGGCCCGGTCCGGACCGGTCGTTGTTGCGCGACCGGAACGGCCAGATCGCGTACGCGCTGGTGGATTACGAACTGCTGGAGCGAACCCACGAACACGAGAAGGCAGTGCGCAGCGCGAACCGCCAACTTTACCTCAAGCACATGGCCCGCCGGTTCGAAGCCGACGCGGCGGGGCCCCTGCCGGCGCACCTTCAGGCCGTCAATATCCTGGGTGTGGATTACATTTTCGGCCGCGCCGAAAGCACCGGCGGCATGCTCTGGGTGATGGGCAAGGACCCCGATCTGTTCAACTACTTTCTGCCCGAACGCTGGCGGCGCACGCCGAAAAAGAAGCTGTCGTCGCGCAACCAGGTGTTCTCCACGCGCACCAAGGACAACATCAACCTGATCTGGAAGGTTTCCCGCATGGGCGATCCGCCCTGGCTGGGCAACCCCGAGGCCAACAAGCCGGCCGCGCGAGAATACGGCTTCAACAGCCCCTTCGAGGAATTCGCCTTCGCGCTCGAGCTCAGCCGCCAGGGCGTCAAAACCGTCTATCCCCGCGCCATCTACATGACCGGCCACAAGCGCGAGTCGGGGCGCCAGGACGCGGACGAACGGCGCTACGCCGCCCTGGCGCATCTGCGCACTCCGGACGGCGAACCGCTCGTCCGCAACGAATACGATTACATCACCATCTGGGGATTCTGGAACGGACCGGACGAATTGCTGGCGGCCGACGACGGCCAGTACTACCACGCGGTCAACGCCCAGCGCGCGTTTGCCAACAAAACGATCTCCCAGGAGGCGCTCAAAGAACTGATGCAACTCAAGGCGGAACGGCTGGCGCGCTTCGGATTCGAGGATCTGAATCCCAAACCGGACCATTTGCTGGTTTCATTTGACGCGGCGGAAAAGATGGTGATCGGTTCCCTGGGAAAGCCCGAGGTGCGCCTGTGCAACTTCGAACTCATCCGCCGCCGCCCGGCGGCTGCGCATCCTGAGGCCGCCAGGAAAGCGGGTCTGTGACCCGCAGAAGCCCCGGCCATACACCATGCGTTGGAACAGATCAGGGCTAATCCACAATATCAGGGTGGGCACGAGCCGTCCCCACCCCTGTTGAACACGCCCCATCCCAGAGCCGCGCGCCGGACAAGTAACTTGACAGTTACTTTTACTCCCTTAGTGTTTCAGCCTGTCACCGGCATGAAACCCGCACCATCAAAAAAGACCGGCAGCCGCAATCCCCTGCACAGCCAGGAGCGGATTCTCGAAGCCGCACTGAAGGAATTTGCCGCCAAGGGCTTTGCCGGGGCGCGCGTGGACGCCATCGCCCGCCGGGCGCGCATCAACAAGCGGATGCTCTATCACTATTTCGGCGACAAGAATGGTTTGTTCCGCGAAGTCCTGCGGCGGAAGCTGGCCGAACGCTCCGCGTGGCTGGCGTCTGCGCCGGAGCCCCTGATCGAAAGCCTGCCCTTTTGGTTCCACCTCGCCTGCCGCGACGCGGAGTGGATCCGCCTGCTCGAATGGGAAGCGCTGCAGTGGGGAGAACGGAAGGTGATCGACGAGAGCCACCGCCGCGAGAACGCGGTGCGCGCCATCGAACGGCTCCGCCAGCAGCAGGCCAAAGGATTGCTCTCGGAAGAGTTCGACCCCGGCCAACTGCTTCTGTCGATGATGGCCCTGATCGCTTACCCGCTTGCCTTCCCCCAGATGGCTCGGCTTATTACGGGCCTGTCGGTTTCCAATCCCGATTTCCAGCGGCAACGGGAAGTGTTTCTGCGCCAATTCGCTGCGGCCTTCCAGCTCCGGCCGTCCGTCGCCGGTCCGCCAGGCACGCCCGAAGGCTCCACTCCTGGAACTCGGCCTTGAAATGAATCCGCCAATTCACATTGGCGGCTACAAGAACCTTCACCCATCGCGGTTCATGGCCGGGAGGCTTTTGCGGATCGCAAAACGAACGGATTGTCCCTGATATAAAACCGCAGGTGGCGCCTCGCCCAATGCCTGGCGTAGGCCACGCCGATCCGGGGACCTTTTGCGATGGCAACGGCCCCGGCATCCGGCGCTGCGGCGATGTAGAGGTCGTCGCTGAGGAGGTCGTGGGCATTGAGGCGTTTGTCGATGCGCATTGCCTTGCACAACAGACCCGGCCCCTGGGTCCGGCCCTCAACATTCCGGACCGGCTCGATCGCCCGCAGCAGAATGGCGGACCCGTGTCCCTCGCGCTCGGTCACGACGTTCATGCAATAATACATCCCGTAGATGAAGTACACGTAGGCGCGGCCCGGCGGACCGAACATGACTTTTGTCCGGGCGGTCAGGCCGCGGGAGGAATGCGCCGCCAGATCGTGCGGCCCGAGGTACGCCTCCACTTCCACGATCCTGCCAATGCGCTCCACGCCCCGCCACACGCGAACGAGATGTTTCCCGAGCAGCTCCCGGGCGACGAGCGCCGTGTCGCGATCGTAAAACGAGCGCGGCAGTTTGAGCAATTCTCCGGCGGGCATCTCAAGGCGGATTCGCGGCCGCCACCGGCAGGGAAGCGCCGGCGCCGCCCGGCATCCCGTCGATGCGGTAAAGCCGGTGCATGTAAAGATCGTCGGCCACCTGGTAAATCGCCGTCGCGTTTTGCTCCAATTCCAAAAACGGCGGCGGCGCCTGTTTCACGGGCTTCAATTCCGCCACCTTCGGGTCGCCTTGATAGAATTCCACGGCCTTTTGCAGGCCCAGCACCACCATCCGATCCTGCGCAAACAGTCCGATGTCGCGATTGTGGTTGAGCAGCGCCCGGGCCGCATCGGGCGGATCCTTCAGCAGATCGCGGCCGAAGAACAGGGTGTCGTACGGCCGGCCAATGAGCCCGAGCAGGGTCGGCGAGACGTCGAGCGAGTTGCCCAGCATGCCGATTTGCCGGGGTTCCTTCACCACGGCGGGACCGAGAATGACCCAGGGGATTTCGTAGGAGAAAATCGGGATGTCCTGGCTGCCGTAAACGCGGGCCCCGTGATCCGCGACCACCACGAACACCGTGTTGGTCCAGAACGGCTCCTTCTTCGCCATGTCGAAGAATCGCCCGAGGCACCAGTCCGAGTATTTGACCGCCTTCTCCCGCGTGCGGCTGGGCTTGTCCGGGTCTTCGGGAATGCGGCCTCTCGGGTAGGTGTAGGGTTTGTGGTTCGACACCGACATGATCGTGCCCAGGAAAGGCCTGCCGGTCAGGGCCAGGGCATGGAACTCCTGGATGGCGCGCGCGTAAGTGTCCTCGTCGCACACGCCCCAGGGGATCGTCGTGAACGTCGGGTGCGGAAAATCCTTTTGCTCGATGAACCGGTCCCAGCCGTTGCGGATGGCATACGAGCGCATGCCGTCGAAGAGCCCCCGGCCGCCGTAAAGGAACACCGTGTCGTATCCGTCGCGCTTGAGAACGCGGGCGATGGATTCCACATTCTCCGAACGATCCCGTTTGACGATTGAATCACCGGGCAAGGGCGGGAATGAGGAGAGGACGCCTTCGAAACCGCGCACCGTGCGGTTGCCGCAGGCATAAATGTTCGTGAAAAACAGCCCCTCCTCGACGGCCAGTTTGTCCATCTCCGGCGTGAGCGAGGGACCGGGCCGGCCCAGGCTGCCCCAGAATTCCGAGCCGAGGCTTTCCTCGAGCAAAATGACGACGTTCAGCCTCGGCCGGCCGGGGTCGCCGGAGATCTTGCGGCGAATGCTGTAGCGATCGCTCATAAAGGTCGCGTCGGGCGCCGCCAGAAGCTTCCGCGTCCGCGCGTAGGCTTCGTCGCGCGGGAGAGTCCGGTAAAACGCGGGGTAATCCAGATCGCGCGTCCAGAAGGCGGCGATGAAGGAGATGGAGCCGTTGTTGGCGATCTCATTCAACGTCCGGTTGCTGCTGAAGCGCGTGCCCGTCAGGTTCACCGTTGGCAGGAGCAGGACGCAAAAGATCGCGGCCGTTCCCAGATGCAGGAACCGGGAGGCGCGCGAGGTGGGCTGAAACCACATCTGGCGGAAATACCAAAACGCGCCCAGCACCCACGCGAGCCCGGCCACGCCGCAAACGGCGACGACAGTGTTCAGGGGATAGGATTCGCGGATGTTGCCGAAGACTTCGGTGGGATAGAGCAAATAATCCACGGCCACGGTGTTGAACCGCGATTTGAATTCATCGAAGAAATAGTATTCGGTGAAGAGCAGGAACACCTGCACCGTCCAGAAAAGCCAGCAGCCGGCGGTCAGCAGGACCTTTTGCCACGGTCTGCCGAACGCGCGGTCGCGAAGGATGGAAAGCCAGAGCAACAGCGGCAACGTGACGATCAATGCCACCACAACATCGTAATGAACTCCGATCAGGAATATCCGCGCGATGGTTCCCGCGGAAACCTCGCCGGGCGAACCGAACCGGACGAACAGCACCAGCCGCAGCAGCGAGAACGCCGCCAGCAGTGAAAAGAAGAAGAAAACGGCGAAGCCGAAGCGGGATCGTTTCCAGGGAAAGTCCTTCGGCGAAGCGGAGGTAATCATAGACACTTCACCTCACACCGATGCGCCGGATTGACAGAATCGCGAAATGCCACGGGGGAATGACACCGGTTTCGCGCATTTTGTTCAACTCGAAAAATGACAGCCGCCTCCGCTGCAGCGCTGGGGAAGATTAAGAATTTCGAACTCCTCACCGGCGACCCCGAGTTAAAGGCGCTGGGAAAAGAAATCTGAGTCGATCCGCGAAATTCGTGCCTGCATTGCCATGCCGAGACGTTCGCGGAACGGATTGCCAACCCCGAGAAACTTCAGTTGGACCAGGCATCGGACGACCTGGGCTTCCGCGTGATTTGGATGCCCGCCCGGTAAATCCGGGTCCCGCGTTCAGCAGGAGCCATCCATTTTTGAACTAGTAAGTTGCCTCCACTTGGGACCGCCTTTTTTGCACGAGGTAAAGAACCAGTATCAGAACAAACACAATTACGGCCACAATGTAAACGTGGTTGGAAATCAAAGTGAGCGCCCAGGTGTACTGCGGTCGGGCGTCCTGCAATTCCGCCAATTGCTGTTCGCAGTGTCCGATGATGCGGTACAGGTGGTTGATCTCCTGCATTTCCAACTCGGACAGCTTCCGCTTGGGAACCGAACGGTCCGTGTAGAAGTATTTGATCATCGAATTGAATTCCAGCTCGTGACCGATGAACACGACTCCCGGGTTCAGTTCCGAGCTTACGTATTGGAATTGGTCGTAATCGAATTTCTGGGTGGCGCGAACATCGACGGTATTGAAGTCCGGTTTGATGGCTCCTGGGTGAAACCAGTAGGGGTACATGCCCACGTCCATGTCGGGCGTGCGGGACAGGCGGGTGACGGGTTGGTTGGCGATTTCCTGGACCCGGTGGATCGCCTGGTCCATCTCCGTTTTCAGGGCTGCGATCTGTGCCTCCGGCGTGGCCGGCTCCTGGCTGGAACCCGGAGCCGCATCGGCGGCGGCCAGGCCCATGACAAGGACCAGCATGACCCGCGCGAGCCGGGCCAGACATTGTCCGGGCCCGCTTCCATCCTGGATCCCGCTCCCGGCCCGATTCCATGGAAGGTTTCCGACATCAATCCGCTTTTTCGAAGTAGTCTGCATAAGCAATATTCAGTGGCCTGCGGAGCAACTTCGGTGCCGACGACGAAGGGGTCGCACATTTTGAGACGTCTTCTGGCCGTCTGTGACTTGTTCAAACAATACCCGAACTTGTCGTCCAGAATGAAGACGGGCGTCAACGTCCCGATTTGGTTGACATCAAAGATACTTTTGCAGCAGAGGCTGCAATGCCTGTTTCGTTTTCGCGGGCCAGAGCTTTTTGTCGGTCAGGATCGCATTCCTCAATGCGGAGTGGCAGGGCCAGTTCGGCCGGGCGGGAATCGTAGAGACGACACGGGCGACGATCGCCTTGGCCATCTCCGCGTTCCGGGTCAGGTTCTCGATGATCATCTCCAGAGTCACGTGCGCCTCGTCCGTCTTCCAGCAGTCGTAATCGGTCACCATGGCCATCGTGGCGTAGGCGATTTCCGCTTCGCGGGCGCACCGGGCTTCGCCCAGGTTCGTCATGCCGATGACGTCGTAGCCCAATTTGTGGTTCGTGAGCGACTCGGCGCGCGTGCTGAAGGCGGGTCCCTCCATGTTCACGTAGGTGCCACCGTCGTGGACGCGGGCCTTCAGCGAGCGCGCCGCCTTCAACAGCAACTGCCGCAGCTCCTCGCAAATCGGGTCCGCAAAGGCGATGTGCGCCACGATGCCGCGACCGAAAAACGTGTGTTCGAAATCCCGCTTGGTGCGGTCGATGAATTGATCGATCAACACGAAATCACGGGGTTTGTACCGGGCCTGAAGCGACCCGACAGCGCTGGCGCTGAGGATCCAGGCCACACCCAGCTTTTTCATCGCCCAGATGTTCGCGCGATGATTCAGTTCGCTCGGCAGGATGCGATGGCCCCGGCCGTGGCGCGGCAGGAAAACCACGTCGCGTCCGGCCAGCCGGCCGGTGAGAAACGCGTCCGACGGCGGCCCAAACGGTGTTTTGACCTTGACCCATTTCTGGTTCGTGAACCCCTCGATGTGATACAGGCCGCTGCCGCCGATGATGCCGATCCGGTGATTTGACATGGCGGATTTCTAACCACGAACCACACGAAACACACGAAAAAAACGCTCCGATTGGAACAGCGACAAACTGCAGAGTGGCGCGCGCTGGTCTTGTAGCCGCGCTTATCAAAGCGCGGATCGAGGGCATTTCGCAGGCCCCGCGTTTTGACAAATGCGGCTACGCGTGGAGTGTGAAACGTTCGGACTAGGGCTTCAGATTCCGCCATCCACCTGCCACCGGCCTGCCGGATTATCTTTTCTGACGGCCAGGTTCCACTTTTTGGTCTGACTCCACAACGCTCCCTTGAGTTTGATTTCGTAAGGCACAAAGCGTCCGGGATAAGCTTTGGAGGTGAAGGACTCGCCCAGGCTGACGATCTCAAGCCCCCCCAGGTAATCCTTCAAACGGGGAGTGAGCGGAGACATAAACTTGCCGGCTTCGTCCCAATCCTTGCGGGCGCAAGCCTCGAAGAAAGCGCGGGCAGCCTGTTCCGCCGTCATGGAGGCGTATTTTTCGTTGTCGGGCAGTTTGGACAACTGTTCCGGCAATTGCGCCCAACTCACGTCCTTCGGCAGCTCCAGTTTCCACACGCCCGGATCGATCGGCTGGTTATAGTCAATCTGACTAAGGTTAAAAATTTGCACCTCGCCGGACGAACGAGTCAGATAAATCTGCACCGATTCCAACAATTTACTCTGCGCGTCGAAATGATAGACCCGGCGGGTGTCGGCATTTCCCATGAACGTGTTTTTGCAGTAATCGTTGTCCGGCACGCCGGACTTGACCAGAACGGTGATGATGGATTTCAACCGGCCATCCGCGCCGGTTTCTTCGGTAAGATTGAGTTTCCAGCCCTTGGCGCGGGCATTGTCGAGTTCGTTGCTGATGGTATTGCTCAAGTTGGCAATCCGGTGCAGCCATTCCG